>JBKKCW010000131.1:0-2646 GCA_046712485.1 Candidatus Limnocylindrales bacterium | reverse complement strand
AAGGGAATCCGTTCTTCGTCGAGGAGTTGCTCGCCTCCGGGGCGGACGAGCCTGGCCATGGTCTGCCCCAGACGTTACGCGACGTCCTGCTCAGCCGAATCACGGCGCTCCCCGATCGGGCGCAGCGGCTCCTCGGGGTTGCCTCTGTTGCCGGCCGTAGCGTGGACTCCGAGCTGCTCGCGACGGTCGCGGGTCTGCCCGAAACCGAGCTGGAAGATTCGCTGCGGGACGCCCTTGCTGCCCAGATCCTGGTGAACGACCCATCGTCGCGCGCCGGCGCTTACCGGTTTCGCCACGCCCTGCTCGCGGAAGCCGTGTACGACGACCTCCTGCCCTCCGAGCGGCGCCGCCTCCATGCCGCGTACGCGGAGGCGCTCGAATCACGCCCACCGGCCGAGGGCGCGGAAGGCGCAAGTCACCTGTCAGCACTTGCCCACCACGCGTCGGCGGCGCACGAGCCGGTCCGAGCCTTGCGGGCTTGGATTGCGGCCGCGCGTGCGGCGTCGGGCGCGTTCGGATTCGCCGAGTCGATGCGCGCGTACGAGCGTGCCATCGATCTGTGGGACGCGGTGCCGGCTGACGATCGACCCGACGGCGTTGACCCCGCGGCGTTGTATGACGAGGCCGCCCTCGCCTCGATGATCTCAGGCCGCCCCGACCGCGCGGTCGACTTCGCCCGGATGGCCACGGGACTGATCGACAGGGCACGCGAACCGGACCGCTGGGCGGCAGCGAATGTGCGCTTTTCGCGCGCCCTGTGGGTGTCCGGCACGATGGACGACGGGCTGGCCATTCTCGAGTCGACGGCGGCGGCACTCGAAGGAACCAGTCCGTCCCCAGTCCAGGCGCGCGTCCTGGCCGCGCTGGCCGGAGCGCACATGCTCCAGGGCGACCACGCGCACGCGATCCAGGTGGCCCGGCACGCCATCGAGCTGACCCGGACCGTGGGGTCGCCCATCGCTGAAGCACACGCCATGAACACGCTCGGCGTAAGCACGGTCCTGATCGGCCGAACGAGCGACGGGCTTGCCCTCACCCGCGAGGCGTTCGAGCGGACGAAAGCCATCCCCGAAGCCTTCGACGATATGGGACGTTCCTACGCCAACCTGACGTCCGTCCTCCTGATTGTCGGCCTCGCAGAGGAGAGCCTGGCAAGGGCGATGGAAGGCATCGCCTGGGCGAGGTCGGTCGGCGCGTGGGGCGCGTATGGCCGTTTCGTCACGGGCAACGCGATCGACGCAGCTGTGCACCTCGGCCGATGGGATGAGGCTGAAGCACTCGGGGAGGATCTCCTCACGCAACACGCCGTGGGCATCAGCCGGATCGCGACGATCTCGGCGGCCGGACCGTTCCTCGCACGGCGCGGGCGACTCGACATCGCCGAGGCGCTCCTCGAGGAAGGACGTGGGCTTGTCGGCCCACTTCACGAAGCGCAGTTCACGGCACCACTGTTCGCCGGCCTGGTCGAGCTCGCTCTGACCCGCGGAAATCTCCTGGAGGCCACGTCGGTCGCCGCGGAGGGCGTCGAGCGCCTGCGGCGAACCGAAGACCAATTCTATCTCGGTGAGGTCCTTGTCATCGGTGCCCGGTCCGAAGCGGACGCCGCGGAGATGGCGAGGGCCTCGCGCAATCAGGAGGCGGCAGACGGAGCCGCGAGCCGGGCTGCGGGGTACGTCGAGACGTTGCGCGACATGCTTGGCGACGCGCTCGATCCGGATGCATACGGGGGCCGATTGGCATCGTTCCTGGCCGTCGGTGCGGCCGAAGCGAAGCGCGCGAACGGGATCGTGGATCCGGAGGCCTGGCGAGCCGCCGTCAAGGCGAGCCAAGCTGCTGGCGCATGGATGGCTGCGTACACCCGGTACCGGCTGGGCGAGGCTGTCCTGGCGGCGCACGAGTCACGTCGCGAAGCGGAGGAGGCGTTATCGGAGGCTTTCGCCGGCGCCACCCGGCTGTCCGCGGCGCCGCTCATGCGCTGGATCGAAGCTTTGGCCCGACGCGCGCGCCTCTCGATCCAGGCAACGGCGGCCCCCATCGAGCCCTCCGACGACCGGCGGGTCGCCGCAGACGAGATCGGCCTGACCAGCCGCGAGCACGAGGTCCTCACGTTGGTGGCGGAGGGCCTGACGAACCGCCGGATCGCCGAGACGCTGTTCATCAGCGAGAGCACTGCCGGCGTCCACGTGTCGAACATCCTGGGAAAGCTCGGAGCCGCGAGCCGGACGGAGGCCGCCACGATCGCCACGCGCCACGGCCTCGTCGAGTAGACGAACCACCGATGATCTCGCGGACCCGCATCCATTCCTTGCCGGAACAGCAAGAACGTCACGCGGCCTTGCGATGAGCGCAAGAAAACCCGTCCCCGGGCCTTGGTCCGCGCTCTGAGGGGCACGGTCTTGCCGCGGGGGCAAGACATCACGTCCGGTCGAATGGCAACCGGCTTTTCCTTGCCAGACCGGCAACACATCAGCCTGTATGTCGACATCGAGGCTTGACCGCGAGGTTTGCTTGCTCGAGCGGCAAGAGCCGGCGGGCCGGCATTGAGCGGCGGCGGCGACCGCATGCCCGCCGACCCTGCCCGCCGGCCGGCGCTCAGACGATGCCGACGACGACGCTCCGTCGCTCGAGCAGGACGACGTCGCGCCA
>JBKKCW010000130.1:0-6890 GCA_046712485.1 Candidatus Limnocylindrales bacterium | reverse complement strand
GATCGAGCGGTAGACCATGCTCCAGGAGGCGGCGGCGCATCTCCTTGCCGCGGATCTCCATGCCGACCTCGGCCAGCACACGCATGGCCTCGTCGACGATCCGGGCGATGAGCTCGTCGCTCAGGATGTTCAGGCTGGGACGCATCCGCGCTCCTTCGTGCCGGCCCGCACCCGATGGTCCGGCATGGGGATTCCAATGCCTTCCAAGTTGCGCCTGATGCGCCCTGTCGTTCCATCGTGCGCTCCCGGCGCCTTCCGCGCCAGCCATCGACCGCCTCGACCTCCTCGACCGCCGAGGACACTGGCGGGACACGGTGATGCCCGATAACGGATGTCTCCGCTACCGGGCATCAGGCCGATTCCCCCGGAATGAGGCCACAAGTACCGTACCAGAGGTCTCCCGCCGGAATCAACTGGCCCGAGACTCGAAACGACGGGTCGTGGCTGCTTCCCGTTGCCGCGCGGCACCGATCAGTCGAGGGTGAAACGCTCGTGCCAGTGCGGGACGTGGGTTGCGAGGCCAAGATCCCTCACCTTTGGTTCGAGCGCGACCTGCGCCTCGGGGTCACCGTGGACGAGGAAGACCCGCCGAGGGTAGCCCGGGTCACCGGGTCGTTTGCCAGCAGTGAACTTGCCGAGCCAGTCGAGCAGCTCGCCCTCGTCCGCGTGCGCCGAGAAGCCGCTGATCGAGCGCACCTGGCACTTGACCGCGCGAACCTGCCCGTCGAGCTTGACCTCGCGGGCACCCGCCTGGAGATGGGCCCCGAGCGTGCCTTCACCCTGGTAGCCGACGAACAGGATCGTGGCGCTCGGATCGTCGATCAGGTTGCGAAGGTGGCTGACGACGCGGCCACCGGTCAGCATGCCATTGGAGGCGACGATCAGGTACGGCCGCTGCGCTCGTGCGATCGCTCGCGATGCGCTCGCGTCGTTGGTGATGATCTGGTTCGGGTAGTCGAGCGGCGTGGCGCCCTCACGGAGCAGCTTCGCCGTCTCGGCGTCGTAGTCCTCCGGATGGCGGCGGTAGACGTCGGACGCCTTCGAGGCCATCGGTGAATCGAGGTAGAGGGGAAGGAGCGGAATCTCCCCGCGTTCGATCAGGCGATCGAGCTGCCAGACCACCTCCTGGGTGCGCCCGATCGCGAACGAGGGAACCAGCAGCACGCCATTCGATTCCGCCACCAGCCGGATCGTCTCGGCGAGGATCCGGATCGCCTCGTCGCCAGGTTCGTGCTCCCGACCCCCGTAGGTCGACTCGACGAGGACGTAGTCCGCGTCGGTCACGATCGTCGGATCTCTCAGGATCGGCGTGCCGGGCCGACCGAGGTCGCCGGAACAGACGATGATCCGTTCCTCGCCGCCGTCGCGATCGGATGCCCGGATACGGATGATCGCCGAGCCCAGGATGTGGCCCGCGTCAACGAAGGTGGCGTGAACGCCCGGTGCGACCTCGGCCTCCTCGCCGTAGCGCAGCGGGCGGAACGCTTCGAGGGCGCGCTCAGCGTCGTCTGCGGTGTAGAGCGGAAGGTCCAGGTCGATGATGAGGTGCGGCGGCTGGGCGCGAAGGTCGGCCTCCGGATCGCGCAGCCACACGTCCACACCGGGGTCGGGCGAGGGCTGGGTCGGCGTCGCAGCGGCGACTCCGGCGGCCGCGTCCCGTGCGAGCTCGACGGCGGCGTCGTAGGCGGCAGCTTCCTTGCGGTCGTCCGCCTCGACCGCATCAGGGTGGCGGCGCTCCCAGCGCGCCTCGCGCTTCGCAAACTCCTCGTGCAGGCGGCCCGAATCGAGAAGCACCAGCGATGCGAGCTCGATTGTCGCCGGGGTCGCCCGGATCGGGCCGCGGAACCCGCCCTTGACCAGGAGCGGCAGCAACCCGCAATGGTCGAGATGGGCATGGGTCAGCAGCACGGCGTCGAGCTCGGCGGGCTCGAACGCGAACGGGATCCGGTTGCGGACCGACTCGTTCGGGCTGCCCTGGAACATGCCGCAATCGATGAGCACCCGGGCTCGTTCGGTGACAAGCAGGAACTGCGAGCCGGTGACTGTCGTCGCGCCGCCGAGAAAGCGGATCTCCATGCTCGACATGGTGACAGCAGCGCGGGGCCGCCGGGGCGTCAGACGGGAATGGTCACCAAGGCGTCGAGGGCAACCGCCGCGAACAGCAGGCTCAGGTAGCTGATCGAGTAGCGATACAGACGGATCGCTCCAGTGGTCGATACCTCCTCGGATGCCCCCCGGCGCCACAGGCCATAGGCCTGCCAGAGGAAGATCGCGCCGAGCGTGATCGCCGCAACGAGGTAGATGGCCCCCATCCGGGCGACGGCCCACAGGACGAGCGAGATGGCGACCATCAGCACCGTGTACAGGCCGATCTGCCGCGTCGTCTCGGCGATCCCCTTGACCACGGGGAGCATCGGCACGCCGGCCGCGGCGTAGTCCTTGCGGATCCGCAGCGAGAGCGCCCAGAAGTGCGGCGGCGTCCAGTAGAAGACGAGCGCGAACAGCAGGATCGCGGGCATGCCCACATCGCCGGTCACGGCCGCCCAACCGATCACCGGTGGCAGGGCACCGGCGGCACCGCCGATCACGATGTTCTGCGGTGTCGCCCGCTTGAGGAGCATTGTGTACACGACGACGTAGAACCCGATTGCGAGCAGCGTCAGGAACGCGGCGACCAGGTTGACGAACCAGGCCATGACCGCGAACGAGATGACGCCAAGGACGAGACCGAACAGGACCGCGCGCTCCGGATCGACCTCGTGGGCCGGCAGCGGTCGGCGCCGCGTGCGCGTCATCAGCAGGTCGATGTCGCGATCGAGGTAGCAGTTGATGGCGTTGGCGCTGCCGGCCGCGAGGGTCCCGCCGAGCATCGTCCAGAAGACGAGGCCACCCCAGTCGGCCCAGTGCACGCCCGCGGTCGCACCGGGCAGCTCCCGGGTCGCCAGGACCATCGCGGGAACCGTCGTGACGAGCAGGAGCTCGATGATCCGGGGCTTGGTCAGGGCGATGTAGGCGCGGATGGTATCGCCGGCGGTGCGGGCACGCGGCGCGTGCCCCGACCCATCGCCCGTGTTCGGGACGCTCGCCGGGCGCGCCGAGTACCAGCTCGTCGCAGCAAGGCCCCCGAGCATCGCCCAGATCACCGCGCCGAGGGCGAGATGGAGGGTCTGCGTCCAGGGCTCCAGCCGGGTGAGCACCTGCGCTCCACCGATCGCGATCTGGATCGCAAACAGGATCGCCGAGCCGGCGGCCAGGCGGACGACCGTCGGGCGGTCGCGTTGCGTCCGCCAGGCCACGATCGCGATCGCCAGAACGACCAGGGCAACTAGCGCGGCGACCCAGCGGTGGAGCACGTGCGCCGTGGTGATCTCGGTCAGAACCGGAAGAAGAGACCCGCCCATCAACGGCCAGTCTGGGAAGACGAGCGCCGAATCAGTGGCGGTGACGTGCGACCCGAACATCAGCAGGGCGAACGTGACGGCTGCGCCGAACGCGGCCAGCAGCGTGAACCGCTGGTTGGCGAGCCCGGGTGCGAGGCGGGCCGGGTAGGCTGCCCGCACCGCGAGATAGACGAGCAGGCCGACGAGGAGCATGGCCGCAGCCAGGTGCGCCGTGACCGACTCGCCGGTGTTCCCGAGCCGCACGGTCTCGCGGCCAAGCCACGCCTGGAGCCCGACGAGTGCGAGGGCGCCAAGGGTCGGCCAGACGATCGAGGCTCGACTGCGGTGATCGCGCACCGCCAGGTACGCCAACCCGATGATCTCGAACCCGATGACCGCGGCCGCCGTCCGGTGGAGCCATTCGATCCACGCCTTCGGGTCGTCAGCGGGCGGCAAGAGCTGGCCGTAGCAGAACGGCCAGTCGGGGCAGCCGAGACCCGAATCGGTCGCCCGTACGATCACCCCGATCGTGACCAGCACGAGGGCACTGGCCAGGGTGAGCAGGGCGAGCTTCCGGAAGGGGTTCACGGGGACGCCATTCTAGCGCGGGCGAGCCGGGCGGCCGGAGGCGTCCAGCCGGCCGGAGGCGTCCGCGCGGCCTGAACGCTACGCTATGCCCATGCCACGACCCCGACGCCTCATCCGCCCGCGGGCCGCGATCCTGATCGCCGGGATCCTGGCGGTCGGATGCGGCGGGGCGGGCACGACCGTTCCCGGCGGCACGGCCGTTCCCGCCGATTCACCGTCGGTGGCTGTCCCGTCTGGTTCTGCAGCGGGCGCCGCTTGCCCGACCGCGCCAGCGCCCTCGGATCTGTCCGCCTGGGGACCGCCAGCCACCTCCCCGGCGCTCATCCCGCTCCTCGTGACGAACTACGTGGCCTGCGGTCAGGCGCGGATCCTGTTCCTCTACCTGGACGCCTCGAACGCGGTCCGAAGCGCGCCGGATCGATCGGCCACGGTCGCGTTCTACAACCTCGGTCGGGACCCTGACGCGGTCGCAGCAACCGCCGACGCGGCCTTCGTCTGGACGATCCAGGACGAACGTGGCATGTACATCGCGGACGTCGACCTGCCGGAGGCCGGTCTGTGGGGCGCCGAATTCACGACGGAGGCACCTGGTTCCGCCGCGGAGACCGTTCGCCTGACGTTCGAGGTGCACGACACGTCGCCGACCGTGGCGGTCGGGGACCCGGCGCCCGCCTCGGACACGCCGACGCTCGACGACGTCGGTGGTGACGTGACCCAGATCTCGACGGATGCCGACCCGGTACCGGCGTTCTACACGACATCCGTGGCGGACGCGCTGTCGGCGCACCAACCCTTCGTCCTCGTCTTCGCGACGCCCAAGTTCTGCGCCAGCGCCCAATGCGGGCCGACGCTCGACAAGTTCAAGCCCCTCGCCAAGGCGCATCCGGATGTAACGTTCATCAACGTGGAGCCGTACCAGCTCCAGCTCGTCGATGGCCAACTCCAGCCCGCGCTCGACGCCAATGGGGCCCTCCAGGCGACGGAATTCACGAACCAGTGGGGTCTGCTGACCGAGCCCTGGATCTTCGCGGTCGACCGCGACGGGATCGTCCGTGGCTCGTACGAGCTCATCGTCTCGGACGCCGAGCTCGACGCCGTCCTGGCCGAGATCACGACCGAGGGCTGAGCCGCCTACGGCGCGTCGTCGATCCGAAACGCGACATTGGCATCGCCGGTCCGAACGTACGAGACGCGGACGGGCTCGGCGGTCGCCTGGTGTTCGGCGAGGTGGCCGGGCGGAAACTCGGCGCCATTCTCCAAGGTCCCCAGCTCGAATTCGATCGTCCGGGCATCGTCGGTCCGCAGACTGAACGCGCGAACGCGATCGAGCCCTTCCGATTCGATGCCAACGATCACGCCTCTGACGGTCAGGTCGCGGTCCGACCCGTCGCCGTTCAGGATCAGGGCCGCCCCGCCGGTGGCGGCGACGATCACGACGAGCGCGAGCGCAAACAGATTGCGGGTTCGCCGATCCATGGCAACGTCAGGCGGTGACCGCCGGCGTCCCGGTGCCGCTGCTGCCGGGCGCGTGGATCGGCTCACCGGCTGCGCACAGCGGGCAGGTCCCCGGGCCCGGCTCGTAGGTCGGCAGATCGAGCCGCCAGAGCGACCGCAGCGGGTACGTGCGGCCGGTCGCCGGCGACGTCAGGGTGGCGCGCCCACCGCTCCGATCGACGAGGACGACACATTCGACGATGACCCCACCGGCGATCTCCACGGCGGGCACCATCGCCTGGATCGATCCACCGGTGGTCAGGATGTCGTCAACGAGGAGCACCCGCTCACCGGGCTCGATCCGGAAACCCCGGCGAAACTCGCGCCGGACCATGCCGTCGTCCGACCTGACCTCCTCGGCGAAGATGGATCGGACGCCCAGCTGGCGGGCGGTCTCGAACGCGAGGATCACCCCACCGGTGGTCGGCCCCGCGACGAGGTCGACGAGGGTCGCCCCGTCGCCGCCCCGCCCATGCGCGGCAAGGAGGGCGCACAACTCGCTCGTCGCGGCGGGGTCCTGGAAGACCTGGAACTTCTCCACGTAGGCATCGCCGTGGCGGCCGCTCTTGAGCTGGAAATGCCCGTTGCGAACGGCACCGGACGACCGGAACAGCGCCTCGGTGCGGACGGCGACGGCATGGCTGACCGCGGCATCGATGGCGGGGCGAACGGTGGTCATGCGGCCAGTCTACGCGGGCTCAGACTATTCGACGCCCTTCACGGACGGCAGGCCGGTACGTTGCGGGAGGGCCGTGCCGATGAGGTCGCGGTACGTTGCGAGACCCTGCCGGCCGCACTCCTCGGCCAGCTCGTCCACCAGGCGGACCGGCAGCGTGGGGTCGGCGAAGATCGCGGTGCCCACCTGGACGGCCACGGCACCGACAGCCAGGAAGTCCAGGACATCGGCGAGCTCGGTGACGCCGCCGATCGCGATGACCGGGATCTGGACGACCTGCGCCGCCTCGTAGACGACGCGCAGCGCGATGGGCTTGATGGCGGGACCGCTGAGCCCGCCATAGATGTTGCCGAGCAGCGGGCGTCTCCGACCAGGGGCCACCGCGATCCCGGATAGCGTGTTGATCGCGGTCAGGGCGTCCGCCCCCGCGTCGGCAATCGCCCGTGCGATCGGACGGATGTCGGCCACGTTTGGCGAGAGCTTGACGAGCAGCGGCAGGTCCGTCGCGCGGCGGACGGCTGCGGTCACCTCCCCCGCCGCGCCGGCATCGATCGCAAACTGCAGGCCACCCTTGCCGACGTTCGGGCAGCTGATGTTGAGCTCGATCCCGGCGACCCCGGGTATGCCATCGAGCCGGCGAGCGACCTCGACGTAGTCGTGGACGGATTCACCGGCCACGTTGACCAGGACGGGCGCCCGCCACGACGGCCAGGTCGCGGCATAGTTCTCGATCACGACGGCCACGCCGGGGT
>JBKKCW010000129.1:0-2801 GCA_046712485.1 Candidatus Limnocylindrales bacterium | reverse complement strand
CGTACTCCCGGATCGTCTCGAGCATGGCCACTCGGAGCTCGCCGTCTTCGGTATCGACCTGCCGGACGAGACTCTTCTCGATCAGACCGGTCAGGAGATCGAGGACGTCCGCTGCGGGTACGGCGGTCGCCCTCGCATTATTGGCGACGTCCTCCACGGCCGCGATACCCGCATCGCTGAACACGGCGAGCAGCTCGAACAAGCGTCGCTCGGCGTCTTCGAGGAGCTCGTAGCTCCAGTCGATCGTCGCCCGCAATGTCTGCTGCCGCTCCGGCAGGTCACGCGGTCCGCTCTTCAGCAAGGCCAGCCGGTCACCCAGCCGATCCCGGAGCGCGTCGGTCGAGAGGAGGCTCAGGCGTGCGGCGGCAAGCTCTATGGCCAGTGGCAGTCCGTCCAGGCGACGACAGATCTCGACCACCGCCGAGGCGTTGTCGTCGGTCAGCCGAAAGTCGGGCCGAATCGCCCTGGCGCGATCAACGAACAGCTGGATCGCTTCGAACTGCTCCAGGCCGTTGGGTGAAGGCGACACAGCGCCCGCTGGCGGCAGGCCGAGCGGCGGCACGCGATAGACGCGTTCCGCGCGGACGCGCAATGGCTCGCGGCTCGTCACCAGGAACTTCATGTCGGGGCAGTCGCCGAGCCACTCGCCGACGATAGCCGCCGCCGCCGTGACCTGCTCGAAGTTGTCGAGGACGAGCAACATCCGTCGGCTTCTGAGCTGCTCCCGGAGCTCCTGCTCGAGCGGTCGGTCGGAGATCTCGCCGATACCCATCGCCCGGGCAACCGCGATCGTCACGGCGTCGGTGTCGCGTGCGCTCGACAGATCAACGAACGTGATGCCGTCTCGGAGGCCCGTGCCAACGTCTTCGGCGGCACGGATGGCGAGCGTCGTCTTGCCCGTCCCGCCCGGTCCCGTCAGCGTGAGCATGCGCACGGCGGGATCGGCGAGCAGCGTTTTGATCTCAAGGAGCTCGCTTTCACGACCCACGAAAGGCGCTACCCGGGCGGGCAGACTTCCGTTGTCGCGACGCAGCGTGGCGAGGGGCGGGAAGGTCGACTCGAGCTCGGGATTGAGCAGCTGGAACAGATGCTCCGCGCGGCCGAGATCGCGGAGGCGGTGCTCGCCAAGGTCGAGCAGGCTCGTGTCCTCGGGGAGATCGTCGACAGCGAGCACAGCGGCGGAATCGGAGAGGAGGATCTGTCCGCCATGCCCCGCGGCCATGGTCCGAGCCGTCCGGTTGACCGTTGGGCCGAAATAGTCGCCGCCACGCTGCTCGGCCTGGCCCGCGTGCACGCCCATCCGGACGCGCAGGGGGCCGGTGCCTGCCCATGGTTCGCGCGCCAGGTCGCGTTGCGCGGCGATCCCGGCCGCCACGGCATCGGATGCGCGGTTGAAGACCGCCATCATGCCGTCGCCTGTCGTTTTCACCACATGGCCGCCTGACGCTTCGATCGCCCCGCGCAGGATCGAATCGTGGCGCTGCAGGGCCACCTTCATCGCCTCTGGGTCCTGCTCCCACAAGCGGGTGCTGCCCTCGACATCGGTGAACAGAAAGGTGATCGTACCGGCGAGCGCGACTTCCACGTGGGCATCATCCCACTTGCGCCACCTCGAGGGCTGGGGCCGTCTGGCCACGGAGGGCGCCCAGCGCTGGAGGTCCACGACCGACGGTGAGCGCGGCCATCAAGAGCGAATGGCCAGTTCAACCCTGATGACGTCGCCCTCGGCAAGGCCCTCGGCCTTGCGGACGACGTCCTTGATCGGCACGACATAGCGGCCGTTCTTGGGGAACAGCGATGTGTCGAACTCGGTTCGTCCGATCTTGCCCCGGACCGGGATCATGCCCCAGCCGTAGGTCACCTCGGCCGCGATTGCGCGCAGTCGGACACACGCCTCCTCCGGAACCCAGACGAACCGATACGGTGAGGGACCACTCCAATACCAGACCTCGCCCTCGAACTCCAGGCGGATTGCTGAAGGATCCATCTCAGGTTGAGTGCGGAACTTCCACCGCACGCCCGTCGCCGATCACGCCGACCGAATGAGTGCCCGGGTCAGCCGTATCCCGGGGAGTGATACCGTGCGTGCCATGGGGCACATCGCCGCGGACATGGCCCGCCTCGGATTCGCCGGCCTGACGGTCGTAGCGATCGCTGTCCAGATTTCCACCGTTGCTGGCGCCGGGGCGTTCAATCCGGTCAACTTCTTCAGCTATTTCACCATTCAGAGCAACCTGATCGGCGTCGCCGTGCTGCTCGCCACCGCCGTCTCGCGGGGCACGCGCTCCGCTCGCCTGGATTGGTGGCGCGGGGCGGCCGCCGTGTACCTGACCGTGACCTTCGTGGTCGTGATCCTGCTGCTCTCGAACGTCGACGTCGGCCTGCAGCTCCCGTGGGTCGACTTCGTGCTCCACAAGCTCTTTCCCATCTTCGTCGTCGCCGACTTCGTCCTCGACCCGCCGCGACGGACCCTCTCCGTGCGCGACGGCCTGCTGTGGCTCGTCTATCCGCTTGCCTGGTTGGCGTACACGCTCATCCGCGGCTCGTTTGCCGGATGGTATCCGTACCCGTTCCTTGATCCCGACAAGGCCGGTGGATACGGGATGGTTGCCCTGACATCGATCGCGATCCTCGTTGCGGGCGCCGCGCTCTGCGCGCTGTATGTCTGGATTGCGAACCGGCGTGGCCGGGCCCGGATTGAGCAGTCAACCGCTTGACAATCCAGCGCGGCTGCAAGGTGCGGTCGCGCCCTCGCCCAGCGCTTTCAGCACACGGCCGGTTTCACGCGCGGAGCCCAACGC
>JBKKCW010000128.1:0-8293 GCA_046712485.1 Candidatus Limnocylindrales bacterium | reverse complement strand
CTCGTTGACTTCCAGGCGATCCGCTGATCGGGTTCCTGCTGGGTGATCTCCGCGTCCCATTCCTTGCGGACGCCGCCCACCGTGGCAATCCAATGGAGACGCGTGTCTGTGAGCTGCTCGACAGACTCAACCCCGTCCATGAACCGTGGAAACTCCTCGAACTGCGTCCACTGGTCGTAGGCCACGCGCACCGGCACGGCCACCTCGATCGACTCTTCGATCTTCGACATCGATACCTCCTGGTCGTCTGGGCCGAAGCCCGTCGGGTCGTCTCTGTCGCTGACCATCCGGTCCGTGGCGACACAGCCAGCATGCCTCTGCCCGCGGACCAGCACCGACAAGCGGACTACCCATCCGGTTGCAGAACCGTGTCAAGGCGTGGTGCCGCGACCCGGCCGGGGGTTGCGTCGAGGGTATCCGCGCCCCTACGATGCGGACACCCCACGCCGTTCTCGTACGGGGCCCGTTCACGTCCGCTTCGGCGGCTGGATGCAAGGGCCCGCGAAGGACCGCCGGGGATTGAGGAGTCGGCGATGGCGACGGTGACGTTCGAAAACGTCAACAAGTTCTACGGCGATTTCCAGGCGGTCAAGGACCTCAACCTGGAGATCGGCGACGGCGAGTTCATGGTCCTGGTCGGCCCTTCGGGCTGCGGCAAGACGACGAGCCTGCGGATGATCGCGGGACTCGAGGAGATCACGAGCGGGACATTGCGGATCGGCGATCGGGTCGTCAACGACGTCCCGCCCAAGGATCGCGACATCGCGATGGTCTTCCAGAGCTACGCGCTCTACCCGCACATGTCGGTCCGCGAGAACCTGGCGTTCGGGCTGAAGCTGCGCAAGGTGCCGAAGGCCGAGATCGAGCGGCGGGTCAACGAGACCGCCGAGACGATCCAGCTCGGCAAGCTCCTCGATCGAAAGCCGAAGGAGCTGTCTGGCGGCCAGCGCCAGCGCGTCGCGCTCGGGCGTGCGATCGTGCGCGAGCCGGCGGTTTTCCTGATGGACGAGCCGCTCTCGAACCTCGATGCGAAGCTGCGCGTGCAGACGCGCGCCGAGATCGCCCGGCTCCACCAGCGCCTCAAGACGACAATCGTGTACGTCACCCACGACCAGGTCGAGGCGATGACGATGGGTTCGCGGATCGCGGTCATGAACGACGGTGTGATGCAGCAGGTCGGCACCCCACAGGTGCTCTACGACACACCGATCAACCGGTTCGTGGCCGGGTTCATCGGCAGCCCGTCGATGAACTTCACCGAGGTCCACATGGAGGGCTCCGGCGACGGGGCCACGCTCGCGGGCCCGGCGGACTGGTCGATCCCGCTGCCATCGCGCTACCGCGAGACCGCCAAGCCGGTCGCCGGCAAGACGCTCATCGCTGGCTTCCGACCCGAACACCTCGACATCGGCGAAGCCGGCTCGGGCGCAGGCTCGTTCCGCGCCCGTGCGGATGTCGTCGAGTACCTCGGGAACGAGGAGCTGCTCCACGTCAACGCGGCCGGCCAGGACATCGTGGCGATCGTGGACTCGGAGCACCGCGTCCGACCCGGCGACATCGTCAACCTTGTGCTGCCGCTCGACAAGCTGCACCTGTTCGATGGTGAGTCGGGCCTGACGCTGGCTCCAGACGTGGCGGTCGTCGCCTGAGCGACGTCACAGCAACCGGCGACAGCACGGCCCCGGAGGATCCCTCCGGGGCCGTGCTCGTCGAGCGCGTGGTCGACTCGACGATCGTCCACAAAGGTCACTACCTGACGTTCAGGATCGACACCATCGAGCGCGCCGACGGCTCGCGCGGCACCCGCGAGATCGCCGGACATCCGGGCGCGGTGGCCGTGCTCGCGATCGACGAGGCCGACCGGGTCCTGCTCGTCCGCCAATATCGAGTCGCCGTCGGGGAGGTGCTGCTCGAGATCCCGGCTGGAACGCTCGAAGTCGACGACGCGGAAACGATCGAAGATCCCGACCTCGCGGCACGGCGCGAGCTCGAGGAAGAGACCGGTATGCGCGCCGGCACGTGGCGGAAGCTGGCACGGTTCTACACGGCGCCCGGGTTCAGCTCCGAGTTGATGCACCTCTATCTCGCGACCGACCTGACCGTCGCGGACCTCGACCGGCTGGGGCCAGACGACGACGAGCATCTGCGGCTCGAGCGCATGCCGGTGGTCGACGCCGTCGCGGGCGCGGAACGCGGCGAGTTTGTCGATGCCAAGACGCTCGTAGCGCTGCTCTGGTTCGCTCGGACGAGGTGAGTCGGTCGACGCCGACTCCCTAAACGCCGGCTCCCTAGCGGACCTGGTCGGCCGCGGTGTCCGGGCCGTTCGATCCTTCGACGGTCGGGAGGCGCGCCAGGGCGCTGCTGTAGAGCGTGTTGCTGGGGCTCAGGGCGACGGCCAGGCGGAGATGCGTCCGGGCCTGATCCGTCCGCCCGAGGCGCTTCAGGCTTTGGCCGATCGCATAGTGGGCGTAATGCGAGGACGGCTCGATCTCAAGGAGCGCATCGAACGTCTGACGAGCTCGCTCGGCCTGGCCCGAATTGAAATAGGCGCGTCCCAACGCTTCCAGGATCGAGCCCTTGGACGGCTCCTGCCGATCTGCGCGCTCGAGGACGATCGCGGCCTGCGCAAAGTGCCGCCGCTCCAGCAACGCCTGCCCACGCTGCAGCAGGTCGTAGGCCGTCTCGCGATCATCCGGGCCGGGTTGGGCTTGCCGGACGTCGCTCGGTTCCCGCGCCTCCTCCGGTTGCCGGACGTCGCTCAGTTCCCGCGCCTCCTCCGGTCCCTGCTCCTCGTTCACGCCCCGATGGTGGCACGGAAGCTCCGAATGCGTCGCGCGCGCATGGGGCGATCGCCTCGGGCGCGAACGCACCCGCAGCCATCGACCCTCCGCGCAGATGCACCTCGAATGCATCTGCGGTAGCCGTCGGCGGCGCGAGCCGGCCGTCTCGACGACGTGTCATTCCCGGACCTACGTGTGAGTCCCGGACACGTTATCGACCCTCTCGCTCGGCTGGAAGTGGCCCATAACCGCACGTACAGACCACTGCGGACCCCCGGGGCCTCTATCGAGCGGGAGCGGCCCAGATCCGACGCTCAGCCCGGGTCGAATCGCCGGCCGGCGAGGCCCGAATCGGCCGTCTATCCCGCGTACCAGTCCACAGCTGCCGATATGCGCCCGTCGGCGGAGCGGACAGAAGACGACAACGTCACGCATGAGGCACAGCTAGGTCGAACCCCGTGATGAGAGCATCCGCGGCAGTTTGGCCGACCTATTGATGCATTCGAGCAGCATCACCGCGGAAGGCTCGTTTCGAGCGAGCACGCGCCCGGCGAGTCGTTGCGAGCGAGCGCACGCGGGCACCGCGCAAGACATTACCCCTCGCGGAAGCCGGACAGATCCACCGGGGCCAGGCGGGGCGAGTCGGTCAAGCCCGGGATCCGGCCGCGTTTGGCGATCGGTCGTCCGTCGATCTCCTTGATGTCCCCGGTGAAGTCGATCGGCGTCGCTCCGCTGATGTAGGAGCCGACCGCGAACGAGTCGACGGGTGCCCCGCTCTCCTTGAAAAAAGCGATTCGTTCCGGGGTCAGGCCACCGGAAACCGTGATCCGGACGTGCCCGTACCCGGCCTGATCCAGCCGCGCCCGGATCTCGTGGACGAGATCCGGCGTGACGCGACCACGCTCCGAGGGCGTGTCGAGCCGGATGCCGTACAGCCGGTCGCCAAGGGCCGTGGCCACCCGGAGCGCCTCCTCCGCCTCGTCCTTGAACGTGTCGACGAGCACGATGCGTGGCACCTCCGCCTCGACGTGCCGATCAAATGCAACGGCCGCATCCACCGTGTCGCCAAAGATCAGCACGAGCGAGTGCGGCATGGTCCCCGTCGGGGCCAGACCGGCCAGCCGGGCCCCGGCCGGCGTCGATGCCCCAACGCAGCCACCGACGATCGCGGCGTAGTCGAGCACGTCGGTGATGTCCGGATGGATATGGCGCGCCCCAAAGCTGATGACCGGTTCCGGCGCGGCCACGTCGACGCAGGCACGTGCCGCCGTCGCCCAGCCGGTTGACTGGGCGAGCATCCCCAGGAACGCGGTCTCGTACAGTCCGAACTGACGATAGCGCGCCCGAATGCGAAGCACGATCTCCCTGGCCACGATGACGTCCCCATCATGGAGGGCCTCCAGTGCCGCCTCTCCGGGAGCCGCCCTCGCGAGCACATGGCCGAGGAGATTCGTTGCCTCGTCGACGCCGCACAGGACGCCGCCCTGGCGGCTGAAGACCTCCATCGTGACGAGTGGATCAAGGCCCTCCTTGGCCAGGATCGTTTCCGCGCGCACGAAGTAGACGTCAGCGGAATCGCCGGACAGGATCTCGTGCGAGGGCCGCGTGCGCGAGAGGCCCATCAGTCCCGATCCGCTCCTCTCTTGCCTTCGTCCCCGACCACGGCCGGCGGCGGATCCAGGGTGGCCGCGAGTGTACCGTACGGGCCGCGTCCCACCCAGCGTGCGGCGAACCGGCGGCGGCGCCGGCGCCGTGCCCGAAGCCAACTGGTGACCAGAGCGACAGCCAGCAGGATTGCCAGGGTGAGGGCGATGATGCTGATCAGACGGCCGCGCCCCACGTTCTCGGCGCTCGACCAGATGATGGCCGCGGTCTCCGCCGCATCGTTCGCCCCATCGAGATCGCCGGCTGCGAACAGGTCGCTCGCCTGGCCCAAAGCGATCTCCGGGGTCTCGCCCCACAGGCCCATCACCTGGAGCGGGCTCGGCTCGGCGGGGCGTGTCGCGGCCGCCGCGTCGTATCGAGCGATCGCCTCGAGCTCGGCCAGCGCCTCCTGCTCGGCGGTCGCGAACCCATCGGGAAGCTCGAACGCCGCGTGGAGGCTGTCCGGAACTGTCAGGCCGGCAGATGCCGCCGCGCGCTCGATCTCGTCGCGCTGCTCGAGGATCGCTGTCGCGTCGTCAAGCAGCGCGGAGGCGACCTCGAACTGCCACGATCGAAGAGCCTCTCGCACCGGCTTTGGCAGGTCCCAGTCACCGGCCTCCTGCACGACCTGGTCATACCGCGCCCTTGCCACCAGCCGCGCCTCGAGCAGCGGCCGGTCGTTCGGGCGAAGAACCCAGGTCATCCACAGGTCGTCGTACACGTCGGTGTCGTGCGCCTCGAGCAGGTCCAGTAGCCCGCGCCAGTCCGGCGGCCCGTCGACCCGCTCCGGGTCGGCCTCCGGGGCGGCGTGCGGCAATTGATACGCGCCGATACCGACGGCCGCGTCAGCCCATACCTGCCGCAGTACGGCGGATCCCGCCCGCCGTGCAATCTCCTTCGCCAGGGCCAGCGTGGCCGCGTAGGCGTAGTCCTCGGTCGCCGAGGACTCGCGACCAATCGGCCCCCAGGCATTGAGCGGGATCTTGCCCTCCTCGATCAGCTCGGGCGTCAACGGCTCCTCCTCGGCCGGAAGACCGAGCGCCTCCGCTGCTTGGAGCCCGTAGTAGGACGCGAATGCCTCATTGGCCCATCGATCCGCGAGCAGGCCGCCGTTGAACCACGCATGCGCGGCCTCGTGCAGGACGACGAAGTCCTCGGCGTAGTACGCAACCTCAACAAGCCCCTCGGCCGGATCGAACAGCCCCGCGTATCCACCCGTGGAGCGGCTCGCCGCCTCCTGGACAACGAGGCCGCCGTCGCGCGGCCATTCGAGGCCGATCTGATCGGCAAGGACGGGCAGGGCTCTGGCGACGAGGTCGCCGACACGGGTCGACCACTCCGCGTCGTCGGGCCAGGCGCGGATGGTGAGTACAACGGAGTCGCCGCCGACGACGGTCCGCTCGGTGCGTTCGGCGTAGGCCCCCGGCCGGTCGCCGACGAGGTAGGCGAAGAACTCGAGCGGCTCGGTCAGCTCGCCGGTCTTGAACACGAGCCGTCCGTCGGCATCGGTCGTCGGGTCCGGGATCTCGCCGGACTCGACGTCAACCTCGAAGCCCGGAGGAAAGACGACCTGGACTGACCCCCCGGCCGTCGAATCGGTGGCAAAGGCCCAGACGGGGAAGGAGACGAGCGTCTCGCCGACGCGGACGTCGCGGGTCGGCTCGCCACCCGGATCGACGAGATCGAAGCGCAGGGTGTAGGTCGCCGACTTGCCGCTGAACAGGCGCTGCCCGAGGTCGAGCCGCAACAGCGTATAGTCCGCGGTCCTCTCCGAGACGTGGACCTCGGGGGTCCCGCTGCCCCCCCAGGTGAACTTGAAGTTCGACGTGTCGGGCAGCACCGCCAGGAAGGCCCGATCGAAGAAGAAACGCTTGGTGACCGTGTCCTCGAGGTGGTTGGTCAGGACCACCTTGAGGGTCACGCGGACGCGCTGTTGTTCGGGCTGGACGTCGTAGCGTGCGTCGGTGACGATCGTCAGGTCCGGCGCCGCGGCCCGGACCGGGATCGCGGCCGGCGGCGCAGCGACCAGCCCGATCGCGAGCGAAAGCGCGAGACCGAGCCCGCCCAGCCTCCGAACGGCGAGCGCGGTCACTCCTCCGCGACGTCCGTCAGTTCGGGGAGTCGCCCGGCAAACCGGTCGAGGAACGCGGCGTTGGCCGATGTGCGGTCGCCGTACTCGGGGACGCGGCCGCCCAGCCAGATCCACTCCTTCGACTCGTCGAGGAGGCGATCCGCGATGCCCAGGATCCGCGCGATGGCCAGCCCCAGCTGATCCGCCGAGGCGACGTCGACGGGCAGCTCGACCGCGACCACCGGCCGCTCGTCCTCGCTGATCGAGAACTTGGCGAACGGGAACTCATCGTTCCAGCGCAGCAGCTTGCGGTACGTCTTGCGGAACATGTCGCTGATCGGCGGGGCGTAGTGTGCCCAGCAGATGATCCCGAGGGCCGGGTCCAGGATGACGGTGACGCGGATGTCGAATCGACGACGCCCGTCGAGGACGAGATCCCAGCTGGCGATCTCCTCCCGATCGGCGCGTTCGCGTGGAGCGAGACCGAGATCCGCGAACCAGGCCTCGACATCGGCCGGTGTCACGTCCATTGCGGCGGATGGCATGGCCCGCGGAGTCTAGCGGCTAGGGCTCGCGCTTGCCCCCACGCGCACCGCCGGCGACGGCCTTGGCGGCAGGTTCGATGGACTGCACGGCGCCGACTTTCTTCGACCGGGTCGCGCGTTTACCCGAGCCAGCATCGACGGATTCGCCGCTGCGGACCACGCGACCGGCGAAGTCAGAGGTGCGGACATCCGCGGCCACCTTGACATTCCGCCCGATCCGCACCCCCCGCGGAACGATCGCGTGTTTGCCAACCACCGTGATGCCGGTGTTGAGCCGAGCCGGCTCCTGGCGGTTCGGTCGATCGTCAAACGGTCCGTCGCCGACGATCGCCCCCTGACCGATGACGACCTCCTTGTCGAGGATCGCGCGATCGACCACGGCGCCGGAGCGGACAACGGAGTCGAACATGACGATCGAGTCGCGCACGACCGCGCCGACTTCGACCCGGACGCCCGGCGACAGGACGGAGTTGACAACCGTGCCTGCGATCTCGCAACCGTGGCTGATCAGCGAGCGGTGCACCTGGGCGGTCGGGCCGACCCGGGCCGGCGCCCGTTCCTCGGATCGCGTGTGGATGACCCAATCCTTGTCGGACAGGTCGAGCTCCGGGTTATCGTCGAGCAGCGCCATGTTGGCTTCCCAGAACGACTGGATCGTGCCGACGTCCTGCCAGTAGCCGTTGTAGCGGTAGCCGTAGACGCGTGCGCCAGCCTCCAGCATGGCCGGGATGACGTTCGCCCCAAAGTCGACTCGATCATCCGACAGCCAGCGACGCAGCGACTTCTTGGTGAAGACGTAGACGCCCATCGAGGCAAGATCGCTTTTCGGCTGCTTCGGTTTCTCCTGCCACTCGATCACCCGGTTCTGGTCGTCGAGTGCCAGGATCCCCATCCGCGAGGCCTCGGCAAGCGGCACGCGGCGGACCGCGATCGTCACGTCGGCGCGATGACGCCGATGCGCGGCGACGAACGGCTGGTAGTCCATCTTGTAGATGTGATCGCCCGCGAGCACCAGCACCGTGTCGCCTTCGCCTCGTTCGACGACGTTCAGGTTGCGCAGGACGGCGTCGGCTGTCCCGCGGTACCACTCCGCGAGCCGGCCGCGCGCGATGTACGGCTGGAGCAACTTGACGCCGCCGGTATTGCGATCGAGGTCCCACGGCCGACCCAGACCGATGTGATCGTTCAGCGATCGCGGGTTGTACTGGGTCAGGACGACGACATCGCCGATCCCGGAATTGACGCAGTTGGAG
>JBKKCW010000127.1:0-6947 GCA_046712485.1 Candidatus Limnocylindrales bacterium | reverse complement strand
GTGGTGAGAAGTGGGGAGACCCAGAGGACACCGGACCCAGACCCAGCAAGCCAGGGGTAGACCCAACGGTGTTCACCGGCGAGTACCGGCACACGGTGGACGACAAGGGGCGGATCGCCGTCCCTGTCAAGTTCCGCGCGCGCCTCGACCCTGGGTCGATGGTGTCCGCCTGGATCGACGACTGCCTGGCCATCCACACCAAGGCGAGCTGGGATCAGCTGTCGGAGAAGGTCAGCGCGCTACCCGTCACGAACCCCCTGGCGCGCCTCTTTCAGCGATCGATCTTCGGCCGCGCGACCGAGGCCGAGATGGATCGTCAGGGCCGGATCCTGCTGCCCGCGTACCTGCGCGAGCTCGTCGGTCTGGGCAACGAGGCCGTGATCGTCGGGTCGCGCGATCACGCCGAGATCTGGGCCCCCGACCGGTGGGACGCGTACCGCCGGACGCTCGACGATCCAGAGGCGCTGGCCCGCGCTTTCGAGGGGCTCGGGATCTAAGGCCCACAACCACATGCGCTTCCAGGATCCGCTCGGGATCCGATTCGTCCGGGATGGAGGAGAGATGCACGAAGGGCACCTGCCGGTGCTGGCGAACGAGGTCATCGAGATGCTCGCGCCCGTTTCCGGCAGCCTTCAGATCGACGCCACCCTGGGCGGCGGTGGGCACACCGAGCGGATCCTGGAGGCGGCCAATCCCGATGGCCGCCTCCTGGGTCTCGATGCCGATCCTGCCGCGATCGCCCGTGTCGAAGCCCGCCTGCGGCCGCGCTTCGGCGACCGGCTGGTTCTCCGCCAATCCAACTTCCGCGAGCTTGCGTCGGTCGCCACGTCCGCCGGCTTTGGTCGTGTCAATGGGTGTCTCTTCGATCTCGGGTTGTCCAGCTTCCAGCTCGTCGACCGCGATCGCGGCTTCGGCATCCGTGCTGGCGGGCCGCTCGACATGCGGTTCGATCCGGCTCGTGGCGTTCCAGCCGCCGAGCTCCTGTCGACCCTCGACGCCGACGAGCTGACGGCGCTCTTTCGGCGGTATGGCGAAGAGCCAAAGGCTTCACGGATCGCGCGCGCGATCGTCGAGGCACGGCGTGTCGCACCGATCACGACCGCGGAGGAGCTGGCGGCACTCGTCGAACGGGTGTTACCCGACAACCCGCGAAAACCTCGACGGACGCATCCGGCGACGCGCGTCTTCCAGGCGCTCCGGATCGCCGTCAACGAGGAGCTGGACGCGCTCGAAGCGGGACTGCACGCCGCGCTCGATCTGCTGCATCCCGGCGGCCGGCTCGTGGTTCTCAGCTATCACTCGCTCGAGGACAGGATCGTCAAGCGGTTCATCGCGGCTGAGCGACGCGGCTGCGTCTGCCCACCCGAGGTCCCGGTCTGCGTTTGCGGGCGGAACCCGCGCCTGCGTCTGATCACCCGACCGTCCCTGACGCCGACGGTCGATGAAATCAGCGTCAACCCACGGGCCCGGAGCGCGCGTCTGCGCGCCGCCGAGCGACTCGCCGCATGACCCAAGGGCGTCAACGGATCGTGGTCGGAAGACGAATCGTGGTCGGAAGGAGGAGGAATCTTCGATGAGCAAGCGTCACCAGTCCAGCCGCCGCAAGAACTACGGGCGCCGCCAGCACGAGGTCCGCGAACGACATGATCGGGGACAGCACGCTGAGGCCTTTGAGCTCGATCTGGGCGATCGCGGATCAGCTGCGCCGCCGGACCCGTTCGCGTTCCTCGATCCGCGCGCGCCGCGCATCCGGTTTGCGTTGGGCGATTGAGCGATGGCCGTCTACGAAGGCGTACGCCCGCGAACCATTGCGCTGCCCCGGCGTCCACGGATCGCGGAAGGCCCGACCCTCGGTCGGCGACGCGTCCGGGGCGCGTTCCGTGCCGGCCACCGAACGGACCGCCTTGGACTCATTCTCGGCTCGATCGCCGTCGCGTTCATGCTCGCGTTCTTCTCGCTTGCCCAGCAGGTCCGCGTCTCGGCCACGGGGCTCGATATCGGCCGCTTGTCCCTCGAGCGTCAGCGTCTCGAGGCTCGCGAGGATGACGTTCGCTCGGACCTCGATCGGCTCGGCCGTGAACCGGCGATTCGCAAGCAGGCAATCGACCGCGGGCTCGGCCAGTTGAGCGAGCCGATCGTGCTCCCCGCCCGCTAGGCAATCGACCCAACCTCATGCCGGGCCGGACAGATTCACGCATCCGCCTGCTCGTCCTGCTCGTCGTCTTTGGGGTGGGCGCGCTCGCGCTGACGGCCCGGGCCGCCTACTGGCAGGTTCTCGATCGGGATCGGCTGGTCCTCGCTGCCGCCGAGCAGACGACGGTGCGGCTGGAGACCCCCAGCCAGCGTGGCGACATCTACGACCGGAGCGGGACCGTGACCCTCGCGACGACGGTCCAGCGCGAGCGCCTCGTCGCTGCGCCATACCTGTTGTCGCCGGACGAGCGCAGGGCGACGGTATCGGAGCTGGCGCGGCTGTTCGAGCTCGACGACGCGACGACGCTGACGCTTCGCGACAGGCTCGCATCGGACAGCCGGTACGTGGTGATCCGGCACGGCCTGGATCGCACGATGGCCGATCGCATCCGCGCCGGCGTCGCCAACGGCCGGATGTTCGCCCTGTCCCTCGAGCCCGAGCCCGAGCGCGTCTATCCGCAGAACGGTGGAGGCCGCGACACGACGCTGGCGGCCCACCTGCTCGGCTTCGTCAACCGCGACGGGGTCGGGCAGTACGGCGTTGAGCAGCAGTATCAGGACGCGCTCAGCGGATCACCCCGGATCGTCGTCGCGGATCGCGATGCGAGTGGCCGCGCGGTGCTCGAGCGAGCGACGGTGACGCAGCCGGGACTGCCCGGCACGGACCTGCGGCTGACGATCGACGCCGGTCTCCAGCTCCGGGTCGAGCAGGAGCTGCTTGCGGCGTGGATCGCCGACAAGGCCAAGCGGGTATCGGCGGTGGCGCTCGATCCGTACACCGGTGAGGTGTACGCCGAAGCGACCTATCCGTCGTACAACGCGAACGACTACAAGGCGATCGCGGCCACCGATCCGTCGCGGTTCATCGACCCCGTCGTCGCGAGCGTCTACGAACCCGGCTCGGTCTTCAAGATGATGACCGCGACCGCGGCGCTCGAGCTCGGGACGGTCACCCCATCGACTCGCATCAAGGACGTCGGGACGCTGCGACTCGACGGCGGCCGGACCAAGATCGACGACGCGGACCGCCGAGGCATGGGCTGGATGACGTTCCAGGACGGGATCGCCTACTCACGGAACGTGGTCGCCGCAAAGGTGGCGCTGGGCCTCGGCGACAACACGCGCGAATCGTCTGCCGCCCTGCATGAGGTGTGGCGCCGCCTGGGCTACGGCGAACCGACGGGGATCGACCTCGCCGGGGAGGTCGGGGGCATCGTTCGCGACCCGGCGCTCACGGAGTGGCGCGAGATCGATCTCGCCAACGGGTCGTTTGGCCAGGGCGTGGCCGTGACCCCGATCCAGCTCGCAACGGCGTTTGCTGCCCTGGTGAACGGTGGCTCGCTTGTGCACCCCCACGTCGTCGGGGGCGTCGGGGACCAGGACGTTGCGATCGCACCGTCCAGGCAGGTCATCGACGCCGGTCTGTCGCGCACCCTGGTCAAGATGATGCGACACGTCGTCGCCGAAGTTCCCTTCTACCGGGATCGAACCCTGGTGTCCGGATACGACGTCGGCGGCAAGACGGGCACGGCGCAGATCTGGGATGCCAAGGCAAGCGACGGCAGGGGCGCCTGGAAACGCAACTTGTTCAACTATTCGTTCGTCGGCTTCATCGGTCGTCAGACAGGGATCCCCGATCTCGTCGTGGCCATCCAGATCGAGGAGGGAACGCCGACGGTGGCGAGGGTTGGGCACCTGGAGATGCCGGTCATGTCCTTCGAGCTGTTCCGCCGGATAGCAACGAATGCGATCACGACCCCCGATCTTCTGGTCAGCCGTCCGACGGAGCCGGCCCTCGCGGCCGACCGGTGACGACGGCCCATGCCACACTGCCGATCGTGAGCGACGTCCCTCCGTCGAGCCCGCGGCCGGGGAATCCACCGGCCGTCGCGTTCACTGCCGACGATCTCGCCCGCCTCACAGGCGGCCGCCTGCTCGCCCGTTCGGACCGTCCGATCCGCGGCGCCGCGGTCGACTCACGACTCATCGAACCCGGACAGGTGTTCGTGGCACTCCCGGGCGAACGCGTTGACGGGCATGCCTTCCTCGCCGACGTCATCGAGCGAGGGGCCGCGGCCGTGGTGGTGACCAGGCCGCTGGCGAGGCCCCATGCCCTCGGCGACGTTACCGTGGTGCGGGTGGCGGACGGGCTGGCCGCGCTCGGGGCGCTCGCCGCCGGGTGGCGGCAGCAGTTCGACCCGATCGTGGTCGGCGTCACCGGCAGCTTCGCCAAGACCTCCTCGTAGGAGGCCATCGCCGCCGTCCTGGCCCGCGGCTTCCGAACGCTGCGGAGCGAGGGCAACCAGAACAACGAGATCGGCCTGCCGCTCACCGTGTTGCGGATGGGCCCCGAACACGAAGCCGCCGTCCTCGAGATGGGCATGTACGTTGGCGGCGAGATCGCCGAGCTGGCCCGGATCGCGCGGCCGCGGATCGGCGTGGTCACCGCGGTGCAGCCGGTCCACCTGTCGCGGATCGGGTCGATCGAAGCGATCGAGGCGGCCAAGGGCGAGCTCCTCGAGGCGTTGCCCCGCGACGGCACGGCGGTGCTCAACGCGGACGACCGGATCGTCAGGCGGATGGGTCATCGAACGACCGCCCGCGTGGTGACCTACGGCTTTGATGCGTCCGCCGACGTCAGCGCCGAGGCGGTCGAATCGGCGGGCCTGGGCGGCATGACGTTCGTGCTCCGAGTCGAAGGAGGCGGCCAGCCAGTCTCGATCCCCACGCTCGGACGACTGTCCGTCCACAACGCCCTCGCCGCGGCCGCCGTCGGTCGAGCGATGGGGCTTTCGCTCGAGGAGATCGCCGGGGGGCTGGCGACCGGCTGGTCCGCCCCGCATCGGGCGCAGGTCATCCAGGCCGGCGGCGTCACCCTCGTCGACGATTCGTACAACGCGTCACCCCGGTCCGTGGTCGCGGCCCTGGAGCTGCTCGGCGGTCTGCCCGGCCGACGCGGCGCCGTGCTCGGCGAGATGCTCGAGCTGGGCGAGGCCAGCGAAGACGGCCATCGGACCGTCGGCGAGGCCGCCGCGCGGACCGTGGACTGGTTGGTGGTTGTCGGCCGGAACGCTGCGCCGATCGCAGAAGGCGCCCTTGATGCCGGGATGGATCCGGCCAGGATCGCGACGGCGCGCGACGGCGACGCCGTCCTCGCGACGTTGCCGGCGCGCCTGCGCGCGGGTGATGTGGTCCTCATCAAGGCGTCGCGGGGGATCGGGCTGGATCGGCTGGTGGATGGTCTCCGCGACGAGCTGTCGGGCGACCCCTCGAGCGGTGGAGTCAGACGTTGACCACCGGGACCGTCGACCTGATCCAGGGGCTGCTCCTGGCGTTCGCCATCGTCGTGATCCTCATGGCGCCGTACATTCGCGTGCTCCAGGCACTCGGGTTTGGCAAACGGATCCGGCTCGAAGGCCCCGAGACGCATTACCTCAAGGAAGGCACGCCGACCATGGGCGGGCTGCTCATTGTCGGCGTGGTCCTCGGCATCTACTTCTTCCTTCGCGGAACGCCCGATCCGGCGTCCTTCGCGCCGATTGCCGCGCTTGCCAGCGTCGGGCTTCTGGGCGCGTTCGACGACTACCTCAACGCCCGGACCGGGGAGGGGATCAAGGGACGCTGGAAGCTGTTGTGGCTCTCCGCGGTCGCGATCGTGGCCGCCTGGCAGATCCAGCAGACCTACGACATCACGGCGATCGCGGTCCCGTTCGTCGGCCCGGTCGACATCGATCCGTTCATCTACGTGGTCTTCGCCGCCTTCGCCATCGTTGCGGCCGCCAACGGCGTCAACATCACCGATGGCCTCGACGGGCTGTCCGGTGGGACCGTTGCCATCGCGTTCGTTGCCTTCATGCTGATCGCGCTGCTCAACGAACCGGCCCAGGAGAACCTGGCCCTGCTGTGCGCCCTGATCATCGGCGCGCTCCTCGGGTTCCTCTGGTTCAACGTCCACCCGGCCCAGATCTTCATCGGCGATTCGGGAGCGTTGTCGCTCGGGGCAACCCTGGCGGTGACGGCGCTCATCACCGGTCAGATCCTTGTCCTGCCGCTGATCGGGATCATCTTCGTGATCGAGACGGGGTCGGTCATCCTCCAAGTCGCCTATTTCCGGGTATCGGGCGGCCGGCGGCTGTTCCGCATGAGCCCGATCCACCACCATTTCGAGCTCAGTGGCTGGGACGAGGAGAAGATCACGATCCGGTTCTGGATCCTCGGCATCCTCGCCGCGCTGCTCGGCGTGACGTTGTTCCTGGCATCGCTCCAGCGCCTGCCGTGACGACGATGTCGACATCCTCCAGCCCGATCGACGTGGACACCCTTGACCTTGCCGCGATCCGATCGGGCGTGCTCCGGGACCGGCCGGTCACCGTGCTCGGGCTGGCGCGCAGCGGGCAGGCCCTCGCCCGGTTCTTCGCGGATGCAGGCGCTCGGGTCACCATCTATGACGGGCAGGAGCGTGACGCGCTCGGTGCCGCCATCGCGAGCCTCCATGGCAGGCCTGTGACACTGGCCCTCGGAGCCGCGGTTGACCCTGCTGCCACCTGGGCCGACGCCGCGCTCGTGGCGACCTCCCCGTCGATCACGCCGGACTACCCGACGACCGAGCCGCGGCTCAGGACCGCGCTGCGAGCGCTCGTCGCCGCTCGGGCCGGCGGCGATCCGGCTGTCCCCGCTCTCGTCTCGGAGGCGGACCTGTTCCTCCGGCTGTGCCCGGCGCCGACGATCGGCGTGACCGGGACCAAGGGCAAGAC
>JBKKCW010000126.1:0-4579 GCA_046712485.1 Candidatus Limnocylindrales bacterium | reverse complement strand
CTCGCACCCGGGATGGACGACTTTCCACTCCGGATGCTGTCACCGTACCGGACCGTGTCGGAGGCCGAGTTCGAGGGGGCCGAGCGGACCCTGCGCGCAGAGTTTCCGGAGCTTGCGGGTCGGTGATCCTTGACTCGCACGTCTACTGCTTCGTCCCGCCGGATGCGCCGGCCGGTCATCGCAGCGCTGCCGCGCACCTGGACGAGGTCCAGGTCTTCCACGCCCTCCACCATCAGCCTGCCTGGCGGACCCGTGATCGGGCGCCCTCGGACGCCGGCCGTCTGCTGGATCCGACCCCGGAAGAGCCGCTACGAACAGCCGGAGTCGACTTCCGGATCGATCGGACCCACCATCGGCTGACCTGGACGCTGGACGGCGACGACCACACGAAACAGGTCTACCCGCCGAACCTCCACGATGTCGCGTTCGGCCCCGGAAGCTGCATCGCGGAGATGGACTACGCGGGCGTCGACGTGGCGCTGTTGCACGTGGACCGTGCCCTGGGCCTCGATGTCGTCTATCTCGCCGAGTGCGTCCGCCGATATCCCGGGCGGTTGTACTCGATGGCGCCGGTCGATGAGGCCGCCATCGCGGGCGAGCCTGACCGGGTCATCCGTGACCTGGGCGACGCGATCCGGAACCACGGCCTGCATGCCATCAAGTTCATCCCCGAGTACGCCTATCGGGCCGGCAGTGGCCCTTGGGACGACGGCCCGTTCCGACCGTTCTGGGAACTGGCTACCGGCCTCGGGGTCCCGATCTTCTTCACGCTCGGAGCGGCCCCCGGGTTCAACGACGAGCGCGACGGGTTCCTCGCGGAGCTGAACGTCCTCCAGCGTTGGATGGAGCGCTACCCGGACGCGACGGCCAGCGTCACCCACGGCTTCCCCTATCGCGCGTTTCTCGACGGCGATCGAATCGTGCTCCCCGATGCGATCTGGGAGCCCTGGCAGAATCCGCGTCTGCATCTCGAGGTCAGCTTCCCGGTGCGACTCGGCGACCTCTTCGACTACCCGTACCGGGAGGTCTGGCCAGCCTTCGAGTCGATGCTCCGGAAGGTCGGTTCCCGCAACCTCCTGTGGGGCACGGACATGCCATTCCAGAACCGGTTCTGCACGTACCGCCAGTCGCGCCGCTGGATCGAGACCTGTGGATTGCTCGCAGGCGCAGAGCTTGACGACGTCATGGGCGACACGGCGGCGAGATTGCTCGGTGGCGCCCCGACCACCCCGCCGGCATGACGGACGTGGCTGCGCCCGGCTGGGCGACCATCCTCGAGCTGGCCCCGGACCGATCCGTATCCGCCGGCTCGAAAACGGCCCTCGCGGACGCCATCAGGCGCGGCGCCGACCTCCGGATTTACACCGAGTTCCTGTACGAAGAGCACATCTTGCCGGGTGGCGGCGACCCGGCCCTCGACGGCCTCATCCGGGAGGTCATCGACTTCCGCGAGACCCTGCTGATCGACGACGGCTACGTGGCGGGCATCACCACGCTGCGCCAGCCACTCGAGCCGCCACACGGGTTCAATGGCCCGGATCCGAAGATGTCGTTCTTCATGTACTCGATGGATGGCGAGCAGGCGCTGGCCAACCTGGTCCTCGGCGAAATGGGCGAACGGGCAGCGCCCGGTGATCGACTCGTCGTTCCAACCCCGGCTGACATGCCCAAGATGGGTGCCCAGGAGTTCTTCGATATCGGGACGTCCGGCCCGTCACGCAACTTCGTGTACGCCATGGAGCGCTACCGCTTCGTCGTCAGGGACGAATGGCAGGAGATCCTGGCCCACGACGCCGCTGGCCGTGTCGGTACCGGCTCCTTCGCGGCGCTCGAAGCCGCCCAGATCGCCGGCCGTGAGCTCAAGGTCGCGATCCGCGATCTGGGCGCAGACCTGGCCGGATCCGGCACCAGGTCGATGCCCCACGAGACGTTCACGCTCGTCGGTTCGGGCTTCGTCCACGTCCGCGCCGGGCTGTACGTCACGCTTACCCACCCGCTGGTGCGGATCGCGGCGAACCTGCCGATCCGCTACGAAACGGACAACTGGGACGTGGCGTGGGTCTTCATGCGCACTGACGGGCAGGCACAGGTGCGCCGGATCGATCCTTATACGCGCCAATGGGAGGACCGCCCAGCCCGGTTTGCCTGTCGCTGGTTCGTGCGCTAGCGACCGGCTTCTTGGCCGGCTCGTGAATGCCCGGCGGGCATCAGGCGACGGCCGAGTCGACCACACCAGGGACGCCGCAGGCGAGCAGCATCTGGCGGGCCCGTTCGCGGTACAGCGGCCTGACGTCCCGGGTGGGCGGCCTTGACCGGCTGGAGTCGAGACCGACGAGCTCCATGCACAGCTTGTCGAGGTAGCCGTCCCCGCTTGTGAACGATTCCATCTCGGACCACAGCGCCATGAACGGCATGCACACCCGGGCCATCTCACGCTGTGCTTCGGCGTACTCGCCGCGCTCCAGCTTCTGCCACAGGGCAACCGCCCACTGGGGCCAGTAGTTGCCCTGGTGGATCTCGATAGAGCGGGCGCCGAGGATATGGCTGGTCACGTAGCGCATCTGGTTGTCGATGATCGCGAAGCGATCGCAGAAGCGGCTGATGATCTGCTCGAAGGCCATCGCTCCGGAGTCGGGCGTCGACCATTTGAGGCTGACGACGTTCGGGATCTCGGCGAGCCGCTCGACCATCGCCCCGGACAGGCCGAGGCTCGTCCAGAACGTGTTGTACACGATGAGACCTACATCGGCGGCGTCAGCGGCGGCCACGATGTGCTCTTCGAAATCGCCCTCGGTATGGCCGAAGTAGAACGGCGGCGAGACTTGCAGATAGGCCGCACCGACGCGTTCGGCCGCCTTGGCGAGCGCGATGAGCTCCCTCGTGCTCGTCGTCTGACCGCCCATCGCAATCGGCACGCGGCCGGCGGCCTCATCCACGACGGCCTCGGCGACCACCACGCGTTCGTCGAACGACAGGGTCGAGAAGTCGCCGGCCGCCCCACCGGCGAGCAGGACCGCGTTGCCAGTGGTCAGGCCACCCGCGATCAGGAACCGCACGTGCCGGCGGATCGCGTCGAGGTCCACCTCCAGATCGGGGTCGCGGAACATCGTCGGGATGGTCACGTAGCAACCCTGGAGGCGGCTTCGGCTCATGGCCGTATTCATGGCGAGCGGCTCCTCACGCTGGAGTGATCAGCGTAACGGCTCGCCCGGTTGCCGGTCTGCCATCGGCGTCGAATTCGCGCCATCGGCCATCGATACACTCCGGTCCATGACCGTCATCGGGGCCACGCTAGACGAGCTCCTGGAGTCGCCCGGCTTCGTCGCCGACCCCTATCCGATCTTCGGCCGGCTTCGCGACGAATCGCCGATCCACTGGGTCGAGCGGTGGGGCTGCTGGCTGCTCACCCGCGCCGAGGACATTGAGGCCACGATCCGCGACCCGCGCCGGTTTTCGAATGCCGATCGGGTGACCCAGGTCATCGAACGGACACCCGGCTGGGAGACCGGCGCGTTCGATGCCCTCCATGAGAACTTCGCGGTCGGGATGGCCCAGACCGACCCACCGAACCACACCCGGGTCCGCGGACTGGTCAGCTCGGCCTTCACGCCTCGACGGGTGGAAAACCTGCGGGCGAGGATCGGGCAGCTGGTGGACGGGTACCTGGCGCCCCATCTCGCGACCGGCCGGCTCGAGCTGGTCGGTGACCTCGCGCATCCCCTGCCGGCCGTCGTGATCGCGGAGATGGCCGGCTTTCCGGTCGCCGATCGGGCGCGCTTCCGCGACTGGACCTACCGGATCAATGCCTTCTTCTTCCAGTCCGGCATCGCGGACCCGGTCGCCGCCACCGACGCGGATGCGGCCGTCGCGAGGCCCGGGCCTGGATCCATGACCTCCTGGAAGAGCGGCGCGCCCGCCCGACGGACGACCTCCTGAGCGCCCTGGTCGCCGCCGACATCGAGGGTGCCGCCTGACCGAGGCGGAGCTGGTGAGCACCGCCATCACCCTGTTCCTGGGCGGCCACGACACCACGACCCAGTTGATCGCGCTGGGGATGAGCGCACTGGTCCGGCACCCGGAGCAGCTTGACCTGCTCCGTTCGCGACCTGAGCTCATCAACGCAGCCGTCGAGGAGATGCTCCGCTACGACGCCCCGTTCCAGATGAACCTGCGCTTCGTCACGGAGGAGGTCGAGCTCCGTGGCGAGACGCTTCGCGCGGGCGACCTGGTCCGGCAGGCGCTCGGATCCGCCAATCGCGACCCGGCCAGGTTCGACGATCCCGACACGTTCCGCATCGAACGGCCACCGGCGCGCCACCTGAGTTTCGGACTGGGGCATCATTTCTGCCCGGGCGCGCCGCTGGCGCGGCTCCAGGCCCAGCTCGTGGTCGAGGCCATGGTCCCGCGGCGGCCCGGATTGCGTCTTGATCCGGATTTAGACCCGCGTCCGGACGTCCGGGCCGACATCACGAGCCGCGGCCTGCGTTCGCTGCACCTGGCGTTCGACGCGCCGTGACGACCACGGCAGAGCACTCGGAGAGGGTCTTCACGCGGGCAGCGCACCACGACGCGTTGTCAG
>JBKKCW010000125.1:0-2565 GCA_046712485.1 Candidatus Limnocylindrales bacterium | reverse complement strand
ATGGCTCGGTTGGCGCGCAACTCGGTCACGGCCAGCTTCCTGCCCGAGGGGCGGAAGACGGGGCTGCTGAGCGAGATCGACGCCTGGATCGCCACGTGACCGAGCTGGGAGCGCTCCTACATCTGGGCGGCGTCGCCCAAGGTCAGGACGTCGGGGTTGGGGGGTGCGACCTTCGCCATCGGTCCGAGGACTCCAGTTTGGAGCACCCTCCGTGAAATGGCCCCGGTGGCCGCCATGGCGATGCGAGTTGAGACAACAGTCGCTGTCTCGTGCTTGTGACCCTATCGTGGCGTGTGGATCGTTGCTGAGAAGGCCGAGGTGCCCGGAGGCATCAGCAACGCTTGCGACGCAAGTCGCTGAGTTCACGCTCAAACACGGGGAGTGGAGCCGACACTCGGATTTGAACCGAGGACCTGCTGTTTACGAAACAGCTGCTCTACCGCTGAGCTATGTCGGCCGGAGCGCGAGTATAGGTGATGACTTCAAACAGCAGCTGTTGCCACGCCCGACGTCCAACGGGCTCAGCGCCCGAATCGGCCGGTACAACGCTTGAATAGCCGATAGCTGGGGGCTAGACCGGTCGGACATTCTGTCCGATCCGCCGGATGACGCCCCCGAGCTACAGTGCCGAGACGACGAAGCAGCCGAAGCCTTCCGGCTACGGTGGCGCCAGGCCGCACTGGAGGTCACCGATGCCGGAGATCACGCCTGTCGAACCCTCCGGGGCGCAGATGCAGGCGATGGCGGACGCCGCCAGCGACTGGAGACGCGAGCGCTACGACTGGTCGATCCCGGGCAGCGTGCGGGCGACGGTTCTCAACTGGAACGACGGGTCTGCTCCTAGCCCGCCATGTCACTCACAATGTCTTCTAATTGTCTATCGACGTGTTGACATGGTCCGACAGTCGGATGCATTGTGTGCCTATGTTTGACGGACTTCCCTACATCTCCACATGATGACGGAGCCCCGGCGTAAGGAGGCTGGATGAGTACTGTCGCCACTCGCCTCGAGTCCATCATCGAGCGTGGCAACCTCGACTACGTCGACATCGCCCGCATCCTCGATACGAATCCGCGGACCGTCGCGCGGTGGGTCCATGAGGATACAGAGCCGCGCTGGGAGATCCGCGAGCGACTGCTGGAGTTCTTTGCGGTGATGGAGCGATTGCAGCAGGTCATCCGTCCGGGAGCGGCCCACGACTGGCTTTACACGCCGAACGCCACCCTGGAGAACGAGAAGCCCGTCGACCTACTCCGACGAGGTGAGTTCCGCCGGATCCTCGGCATCATCGACGCCCTCGGCGAGGGCGTGTTCGTCTGACGGTCGATGCCGAAACGAGAGCTGATCGAGGCGGCCGATCAGCTCCCCCGGTCGACCATCGCGACCCGGGTCGTCCGCCACATCGCCCCGGGCTACCTGCCGCTCAGCGGCGAGGGTGCTCGCGTCCATGGCGGTCGGTGGAATCCGCCCGACAGCTTCGCCGTGCTCTATACCTCCTCTGACTGCGCCACGATGGTGTCGGCGCTGGATCGCGCGGCCCAGCGGCAGGGCCTTCGTGCCGTAGACCTCCTGCCGCGGGACGAGGTGATCTATGCCGTAGAGCTCCAACGAGTCCTTGACTTGACAGATCCGCTGTCCCTGGAACGCGTCGGTCTCGACGCTTCCTTGCTGGCGGCAGTTGATTGGTCGCGGTGCCAGGCGATCGGCGATGCCGCCCACTATGTCGGGTTCGAAGCGCTCCGTGCGCCATCTGCTACTGGGAACGGCCAGACGCTGGCGATTTTCCTCGATCGCCTCTTGCGAGGATCTGTTCTGGACGTGTCGTCGGTCACGCCGTTGGAACGCGAATCGTGAGCGAACTCGCATTCGCGACATGACGGTCACACATCGGGCCGACCAAGGCGACTGGGTCGCGGCGTCATCGCGGGGCTCGATCGCGACTCAAAGGCGCAGGCTGAGCAGGTCCGCTCGATCGCGGTCGAGCGGGTGGGTGACCGGCTGGCCGTCGTCCCCAACGCCATCATGCTCGACATCGATGAGGCACTGCGCCTGCACCTGGGCCTGTAGCGCGAACCCTCGATCGCCGTCGGGCCACCCCGCGGTCCCGACACGTTGTCGCCCATGTTGAGCGCTCAGCCGAGGACGGCCCCCAGAGCATTGTCCAGATCCGCCCAGAGGTCCTCGACGTTCTCGATGCCAACCGACACGCGACACAGGGTCGGCCCCACGACGGTGGCGTCGCCGGCGTATCGAGCGCGGCGCTCAATCAGCGACTCGACCCCGCCCAGGCTCGTTGCATGGGTGAACAGGCGGAGCCGCGACAGAAATGCCTCGGTCTGCCTGGGCGTGCCGGCGACCTCGAACGAAAGCATCGACCCGGACCCGCCCGGCAGCACGCGCGAGGCGCGCTCATGCTGCGGGTCGCCCGGCAGGCCGGGATAGTTCACCCTGGCCACGTGGCGGTGCGAAGCAAGGCGGCGGGCAAGTTCGCCCGCAGAGGCCTCGGCCCGGTCGAGCCGGACGGCGAGCGTCCGGAGCCCGCGCAGCGCAAGGTACGCCTCGAG
>JBKKCW010000124.1:0-2750 GCA_046712485.1 Candidatus Limnocylindrales bacterium | reverse complement strand
AGAATCCCGGTGACTCTAGCGGAGAGGCCACACCCGTTCCCATCCCGAACACGGAAGTTAAGCTCTCCAGCGCCGAAGATACTGAGAGGGCAGCCTTTCGGGAAAATAGGTCGTCGCCGGGATTTTTACGTTCCCGGGGTGACAGGCAGGTCATCACCGCGCCCGCGGGGCGGTGGGCGACAACGGATGCGCCGATCCGGCGGCCGGCTATTCTGCGTGTATGCGTGGAGTCGAGGGCATGCCTTCGCCATCCGTGTCGATCGACCCGGAGGGCCGGCGTCCCCGACCAGGTGCCCTTCCGGCGCTGTGCCCCTACCTCGCCGCCGCTGATGGCGCCTGGCGCAGCGCGAGCGCCAACCGAGACCACCGCTGCACGGCGGTCAACCCACCGGTGCTTCTCGCCCCGGAGAAGCAGCGACGGCTCTGCCTCGTCGAGGCGCACGTTGGATGCGCTACATTCGACGCCGCCCAGGCAGACCCGCGCCGGCGCGAGCCATCGGGGCCGCACAACCGCCCGATCGCGCGAATGGCCCCGGTCATTCTCGATCACGGCCGGTTCGACCTTCGCCTGCGACCGATTCGCGCCGATCGCGCCGCTGGCCAGGCCGTCCTCGTGGCCGTGCTGGGCGTGGCCCTGACCGCGATCGTCATCGCTCGACCCGATGGCGGTACCGGCCCCGCGCCGGCGCTCGGATCCGCGTCGCCGACGACCGGCGCCGCCGAACCCTCGATCATGACGGTCGCGCCTTCGGCAGTGGAGTCCGCGTCGCCCACGGAGGCAGCCTCGCCCGACAACCCCGGCCCGACGCCATCGACGACAGGAGCGGCGAGCGCCGAGCCCGTCACGTCCGGTGCAACCTACAAGGTCAAGAGCGGCGATACCTTGTCGGCCATCGCCGCACGGTTCGATACGACGGTTCGGAATCTGGTCGATCTCAACGACATCGCAGATCCCTCCCGGCTCAGGATTGGCCAGATCCTCAAGCTCCCCTGAGCCCCGGCGAGGGCGAGTTGAGCTGGCGGGGTCAGCGCTGACAGCCTCTGCAGAACGACGTGATGAACCCGCCGGCCTTGACCTGCGTAATCCGAGTCCCACACCGAGGACATGACTTGCCGCCCTTGTCGTGCACGGCCAGGAAGTCGCGAACCTGTTTTTCGAACGTTGGCGGAACCCGCACCTTGAGAACCTCGACCGCGCTGGCCAAGGTCGTGCGCGTAGCCAAATAGAGCGCATCCACTTCCTCGGTGGCGAGGCTGGACCGCTTCCGGAACGGGAGCAGGCGCGCGGCGTGCAGGATCTCGTCGCTGTAGGCGTTCCCGATCCCGGAGATGAACGCCTGGTTGCGGAGCAGGTTCTTGAGCTCCCCGGGATGGCGCTTGATCCGCTCACGCCAGACATCGAGCGTGAGCGACGGATCGTCGGCCTCAGGGCCTTGTTCACCATCGCCGAGACCAGGGATCGGTCGCCCGATACCCGCCGATCGCAGGTAGACCTTGCCCATCTGGGTGGGATCGCGGTAGCGGACTTCGGGGGTTGCGTCGGGGCCTGGCAACCAGTCCGCCCCGTTGGTCCACGATGCGGCGTCGGATGGCGGACCAGCGGATCGATTGCCGAGGCCAAGGACGACCGCGGTCTTGGTCGGCAGCGTGTCGCCTGCTCGAGCGAGCTGGAAGCGGCCAGTCAACATCGGGTTGCAAACGATCTCGTCGCGCTCGAGCGCGAGAAGCAGAAACTTCCCGCGTCGCCGTACGGACTCGAGACGCTGACCGACCAGGCCCTGGAGCTCGGCCAGCGTGCCACGGACGGCGAGCGGGCCAGGAGCCTCCGCCGACCGCACCGATCGCCCGACAAGCGACGCGTGAAGGGCGTCGGCAACCACGGTCAGATCGGGTAACTCAGGCACGGCGACGCGATTGTAGTGCTCAGGAGGCCTGTGCTAGACTTCCCCGGCCCCGAGAGGCAGGACAGCTGAAGAGCTACGAGCAGGCTTGAGACCCACGAAGGAGCGGACCGCGGATCGATCACCCACGGACCACTTGATCGTTACGGAAACGGCTTGAGCGTCGCTCAGGCCGTTCGTGATTCTCGGGCGCAAATCCACAACAGGAGTGACCAAACCGTTGACTGAAGAAGAGCAGGGCGGGACCACGCCGGAGCCGGGGGCGATCGCCACCGTCGCCGAACAGGCGCCCGAGGACACCGTCGCGGCCACCACCGCTGACGAGTCCGCCACCGCCGCTGACGAGCCCGCCACCTCCGCTGACGAGCCCACCGCCGTCGCCGAGCCCGCAGCACAGGAAACGAGCACGGATGGCGTGGCTGCGCCGGCGCAGAGTGGCGCCGAAGAGCGACCCGAAGAAGCGCAGGTCAAAGAGGCCGGGCCGGTCGCCCAGGCCGAGCCAGCTACGGCGGCGACCGAGACCGAGGCCGGCGCGGCTCGATCCGCAGCCGAACCTGCAGGAGCAGCCGAGCCCGATGCCATCATCCAGTCCATGGCGGCCGAGGCCGCAGCAGGAGCCGCGCCCGCCGAGCCCGCAACCGCTGATCGCGAGGCGCTGACCGCCGACGATACCGCCGACGCTCCCGCCGCAGTCGACGAGGACGAAGAGCCTGCACCCGCACGAGACCTTGGTCCCGAGCCCACCACAATGGAGGAGCTCCTCGCCGAGCAGGACTCGGACATCAAGAGCTTCAAGCACGGCGATGTCGTCGAGGGCCAGGTCGTCCGCATCGACAAGGACGAGATCCT
>JBKKCW010000123.1:0-9640 GCA_046712485.1 Candidatus Limnocylindrales bacterium | reverse complement strand
AGCTCGACGAGGAGCGTCGCGCAGTGCGGCGTGTCACTCGACGGCTTGAAGATGACAACGTTCCCGGTAACGAGGGCTGGCATCATCTTCCAGCACGGGATGGCCATCGGGAAGTTCCAGGGCGTGACGATCCCGGCGATCCCGATCGGCTGACGGATGCTCATCGCCCACTTGTCGGGCAGCTCCGATGGCACCGTGTCGCCGAACATCCGGCGGCCTTCGCCGGCCATCAGGTAGGCGATGTCGATGCCTTCCTGGACGTCGCCGCGGGCCTCGGACAGGACCTTGCCCATTTCGCGGGTCATCGCTCGGGCGAGGCGTTCCTTGTGTTCGGCCATCAGCGCTCCGAAGGCGTACAGGATTTCGCCACGCTTCGGCGCGGGCGTGCGCTGCCACATCGGTCGGGCGGCCCAGGCAGCGCTGACCGCCATCGCAACGTCGGCGGTGGTCCCCTGCTGGAACAGCCCGATCACGTCCCGCGTGTCGGCGGGGTTGCGGCTCTCGAACGTGGCACCTGCGACCGAGTCGACCCATTCCCCGGCGATGTAGTTGCGGAACGTGGGGATCTCCGGCGCGGAGTCACCCGTTGGGGCTTCATCGGTCTCGGTCATGGGCTGATTCTAGCGATGCGGGGGGCCTCAAGCCCGCGTGGCAAGCCATTCGCGGACGGATGCCTCGTGCTCGTCGTGGAGGTGACCAAACAGGTCGACAGTGGCGATCGAGGCGCCCTCGAGCCACGGAAAGACGTCTGGTTCGACGACCATCTCCGCCGGCAACGCGTCGATGGCCGTGGCCAGCCGGACGTACGACTGATCGACGTCGTCGAGGACGTCTCGAACCGGGCGACCGGCGTCCCCCTCCCGGATCCATCGGTTGATCTCGTCGTCGTCCAGTTCTGCCGGCCACGGCGGCGGAGGCTCCGGCAGGCCGGCGGCAACGGCTTCGTACCGCGCGATCGACCGATTGCGCCAGCCGAGCAGGTGGGACGCAAGGTCCCTGAACGACCAGTCGCCCATCGGTCCGGGCTCTTCCATGCGATCCTCGCCGACCGCCTCGACGAGGTCGCGCCAGAGCGCACGTTCTTCCTCGATCCTTCCGATCACGCGGTCCTTCGGATCCTCTTCTGTCAACGCGAAACCCTCCTCAGACCCGCTCGAATGCAGCCGCGACCGAGCCGCCACCGCCCAGGCAGAGCGTCGCCAGTCCGTACCGACCCTCGCGCCGCTTGAGCTCGTGCAGGAGCGTCGCAACGATGCGCGCGCCGCTGGCTCCGATGGGGTGGCCGAGCGCGAGCGCGCCGCCGTTCACATTCACCGTATCCCAATCGAAGCCGAGCTCGCGACCGTCAGCCAGGGTCTGCGCGGCAAAGGCCTCGTTGATCTCGATGAGGTCGAACGCGTCGATCGGAAGCTCGATCCGATCCAGGAGCCGCCGGACGCCCACAACTGGCGCGAGGAAGAGCCACTTCGGCGCGACCTCGGCCTGGGCGTAGCCGACGATCCGCGCGAGCGGCCTGAGGTCGAGCCGTTCCACCACGCGTTCCGATGCGAGGACCGTTGCTGCCGCCCCGTCCGTGATCCCGGGCGCGTTGCCGGCGGTGACGGTGCCCTCCGTCGCGTCCCCCCGGTCCTCACCATCGGGCAAGGCGAAGACGGGCTTGAGCTTTGCCAGGGCGTCTGCGCTCGAATCGCGTCGCGGGCCTTCGTCCGTTGTCACCACCGTCTCTCGGTCCTTCGCGTCGCGGACGGTCACCGGCGCCGTCTCCGCCTCGAAGCGGCCCGCGTCGATGGCCGCGACCGCCTTCTCGTGGCTCGAAAGCGCGAAAGCGTCCTGGTCCTCGCGGCTGATCGCATCCTTGATCGCCACCCGTTCGGCGTGGGTGCCCATGTGGCAGCCCTCGATCGCGCACCACAACCCGTCATTGACGGTCGAGTCGACGAGTTCCGCATTGCCCAGCCGGTAGCCGAACCGCGCGCCCGGGAGCAGGTACGGGGCGCCGTTCATCGACTCCATGCCGCCCGCCACGGCGACGTCCGCGTCACCGCGCGGATCTCGGCCGCGGTCAGCATGATCGCCTTGAGCCCGGAGCCGCAGACGCGGTTGATCGTGGTTGCGCTTGTCGTGTCCGGGAGCCCGGCCCGCAGGACCGCCTGGCGGGCGGGTGCCTGCCCGGCTCCTGCCTGCAGGACCTGGCCCATCAGGACCTCGTCGATCGACGTGCCATCGGGCAGGCCGGCGCGGTCGACCGCCGCGCGAATGGCGACTCCACCGAGCTCGACGGCCGGGACGCTGGCCAAAGCCCCACCGAACTTGCCGATTGGCGTACGGGCGGCGCTGACGACGTAGATGTGGCCGTTCGGGCCTGCGACTGACTGGGTCACGATTCGAATCTACACCGCGACGTTCGTAATGGCCGGTTGAGCGGTGGTTGCCAGAATTGCCGGATGGATGATCAGCGGATTGGATGGACACTTCGCACGATCCGTACCAAGAAGCGCTGGCGGCAGAGCGACCTCTCGGAACGAGCCCACGTGTCTCGGTGGGTGGTGATGCGGATCGAACGGGGCCGGGTGGGTGGCGTCCGCCGAGGCGACGCTCAGCCGCCGAGACCCTCCAGCAGCCCGTCCGCGACGATCAGACGGTGGATCTGGTTCGTGCCTTCATAAATCTGGGCGCCCTTGGCGTCCCGCATCAACCGTTCCACACCGGTCTCGCGTGAGTACCCGCTGGCGCCAAGGAGCTGGACGGCGTCCGTGGCCACGCGCATGGCCGCGTCCGACGCGGTCCACTTGGCGATCGAGGAAACCTCCGCCAGGGGCTCGCCGCGGTCCTTGGCCCGAGCCGCCTCACGGGTGACAGCCCGCGCCGCCGCCACCTCGCGCGCCATCTCGGCGAGCATGAAGCGGAGCCCTTGCTGCTCACTCAGCGGCGCCCCGAACGCGCGCCGCTCGGTGACGTATCGCGCGGCAGCCTCGAGCCCGGCCCGAGCGATACCGACACAGGCCGCGGCGATCGAGATCCGGCCCTCACCCAACGCGGACAGCGCGATCCTGTAGCCCTCCCCCTCCCCGCCAAGCCGGTTCGCGACAGGCACTTCGGCTCCATCGAGGACAAGCTCGGCCGCCGGGCACGCTCGGATCCCCATCTTTCGCTCGTGCGCACCAAAGCGGAACCCCGGCGTGCCCTTTTCCACGAGGAACGCTGTGATTCCCTTCGCGCCGACCGATGGGTCAAGGGTCGCGAAGACGAGGTATCGCTCCGCCTCCGGCGCGTTCGAGATCCAGATCTTCGTTCCCGACAGCCGGTAGGCGACCGGGGCGTCGGCGGGACCGACCCGCTCGGCCCGCGTCCGGATCGCCGCGGCGTCACTCCCCGCATGCGGCTCCGTCAGGGCAAATGCCCCGAGCGCCCCTCCGGCAAGCATCGGCGGCAGCCACCGAGCGTGCTGTTCGGGCGTCCCCCAGGTCACGACCGGGTACTGCGACAGCACGTGGACCGACAGCGAGACGGCCATCGACATGTCCGCCGCGCCCAGCTCCTCCATCACGAGCGTCCAGCCGAGGTACGAGAACCCGGCGCCGCCGACGGCCTCGGGCAGCGGTGCGGCCGTGAGCCCCAGGTCCCCCATCTTGGTGAAGAGCGAACGGTCGTAGCGCTCCGTTTCGTCACGTTCGATCGCGCTCGGGGCAAGCTCGCGCGTCGCAAACTCGCGTGCCGTGGCCTGGAGCAGTCGCTCCTCCTGGGTCAGCTCGCCGCTCACCGCTCGGGCCGCGCCGGCCGCGGATACGTGTGGAACCCGCTCCCTGTCTTCTGCCCCAGCTGCCCCGCGGCGACGAGGTCGACGAGCACCCGCGGCGGAGCGAAGTGTTCGCCTTCGAGACCCTCCTCGAGGACCCGCATGACCCCCAGACACACGTCGAGCCCGATGAAGTCGGCGAGCTCGAGTGGTCCCATCGTGTGGTTGAGACCGATCCGCGCGCCGGTGTCGATGTCGTCCGCCGTGCCGAGGCCTTCCTCGACGGCGCGCATCGCCTCGGCCAGGAACGGCATCAGGATCCGGTTGACGATGAATCCTGGGCGATCGGCGGACACGATGACCTGCTTGCCGAGCCGTTCGGCCACCGAGCGGATCGCAGCCTCCGTGGCATCGGCCGTCGCCGGCCCTCGGATGAGCTCGATGAGCGGCATGATCGGGACCGGGCTGAAGAAATGCATCCCGACGAATCGTTCGCGACGCGCCGGCGAGACCGCCTGGGCAAGGCGCTCGATCGAGATCGAGCTTGTGTTCGTCGCAAAGATCGCTTGCACCCCGGCATGCACGTCGAGGTCGCGCCACAGCCGCGTCTTCACCTCGACGTCCTCGAACACCGCCTCGATCACCAGGTCCGCGTCGCGGACCGCGCCGGTGTCGTCCGCGAGCGTGATCCGGCCAAGCGTGGCATCTCGGTCCTCGTCGACCAGGCGACCCTTGGCGATGGCTCGATCGAGGTTGCCGGCGATGCGGTCACGACCGGCCTCGGCCCGCGTCAGCTCGGGTTCGTAGAGCACGACATGGAGGCCTGCCGCTGCATGGACCTGGGCGATCCCGTGGCCCATGAGACCGGCGCCCGCGACGAAGACCCGATCGATCACGCCGCTGAGACTACTCGCCCGCGACGGGGAGCGGGGATCGGAACGACGCGCGACCGATCCGCAGAACGCCCACCGCGACGACCGCGAGGAGCGCCGAAACGAGGAACGTCGTCCTGTAGCCGCCGGCGTCCGCGACGAAACCGAGCACGACCGGGGCCGTGCCGAACACGATGTCGAGGAACACCGTGGCTGTGCCGACGACGGTCCCCCGCTCGCTCGCTGGAACGAGCGACACCGCGAGCGTGAGCAGCGCCGGCATCGTGAAAGCGACCCCCGTCGCGAAGACGAGCGTGCCGGCCATCAATCCGGCAAACGTCGGGACGAGCCCGATCACGGCGAGCCCGAACGCGGAGATCAGGAGGGCCGCACCCGACAGCCGCGCGGCCCCGAACCGATCCGGCCAGGTCGCCCCGACGATCCGCAGCACGACCACCACGAGCGCATATGCCGTGAGCGGCAGGCCCGCTCCGTCCAGGCCCACCTCCGGGGTGTACAACGGCAGGTAGGTGAAGAAGCCCGCCATGCCCCACAGGCCAAACAGGATCACGATGCCGGGCAGCACACCTGCTGGATGGATGAGCATGCGGGGGCTCGACTGCTGGGAAGCTCCGCGAGTCACATTCGGCGCCGACTCCGACACGAGGACGGACAGGACGACCGCGACGCCCGCGACCAGTGCCGCGGCGATCCACACCGCAACGTACGAGCCTGCCGCGAACACCCACTCGGCGATGGGTGGGCCGATCGCGATACCCAGGTAGAGCGACAGCGAAAGGTAGCTGATGGCTTCGCCGCGGCGCTCGGGCGGGGCGATGTCGCTTGCGGCGGCGAGCGCGGCGACGAAGAAGAAGGCCTCCCCGGCGCCAAGCGTGCATCGGGCGATGGTGAAGACGAGGAGATCGCCGGCAACGATATGGAGCAGGAGGCCGCCCAGCGTGAGCGCGGACCCGCCGATCAGCAGCGGCCGGCGTCCAAACCGGTCGGCCGACCAGCCGACAACCGGGCGAAGCAGCAGCGACGCGATGGCGAATGACCCGATCGAGAGCCCGAACCCGAGGGCATCCGCGTCCAGGGCGAGCTTTGCGAAGCGGGGTGCGATCGGCAGGACGAGCCCGCCGGCGATGAAGAATGCGAGGGTGGCCGCCGCGAGAACGACGAACGCCGGCGTCGCGAGGCGTGGACCACGGATCGGGCGGGACGAAGCGGTCAACCCGGATCGCTCGTCCCTCATGGGCAAAGGCTACATGGGCCGCCGCGCTCCGTGGGGACTACCGACGAGAAACCAAGGGATAGACAAAGATCCGGATCTCGGCCGGTGCGGCGAGGCCGTCGAAGGCGCTGACCGGCGCGTCACGAAGCGTGTGATCGAAGAATGCTCGGCTCAGCTGTCGGCTGACTGTGATGACATCATCGGCGCCATTCGAAGTCGGCAGGATCCGGGGCCGGAACATCGCGACATCCGTGAAGTCGTCGTGCGCGGCGGTTGGCACGACCACCCGAAATGTGCCCACGCCCGATGCCTCGAACAGCGCCGCCAGTGTGGGGTGGAGCTCGACCTCCTTGGTCAGATACATGTACGGCTTCGTGGGCGCCGCCGGGTTCGGTCTGGCCGAGAACGGGCCGCCGGCGAGCTGACCATCGATGTTGAGACACGAATCGATCCGGTGATCGCCACACGCCTCCGCGGCGGCCACGCCTCCATTCGAGTGCCCCATGATTCCGATGCGGGTCACGTCCAGGTGCCCGGCAAGGTCCTCCAGACCATCCCCGCCGTTGGTCAGCGTATCGAGCACAAAGGCGATGTCGGCTACGCGTTCATCAATTCTGGCCGGGGTCACGTCGTCCGCCTGGCCAAGGGGCGGATCGCCCGAATACACGGCCACCGCGCCATCGAGGGCTACCGCCGCGGACTGGTATGGATGGTCGATCCCGATCACCACGAAGCCGTGACTGGCGAGGTCTTCGGCTAGGGCGCTGTAGAACTCGACATTCGTTGCATTTCCGGGCGACAAGAGGATCACCGGATAAGCCCGATCGTTGCTCGCGACGGCGGCGCCGGCACGTGCCGGGTCCTCAACAAAGCGCAGTCCGTTGGCCTCCAGGTTTCCAACCTCACCGCTCGCGATGAGTCCCGCGGCGACCGTCTCGATGTCCGTGACGTAGTGCGCGGGAACTCCGGTTCCGGGCGCGGCTGGATACCAGGCAACCACGCGAACCTGGCGTCGGTCTGCCATGGACGCGGTGGCAGCCTCCGGCCTGGAGGGATCCACCCAGACGGCGGCGACCTTGCCAGTTGCAAACGCGCCCGTCGGGGTCGGGAGCCGGAGGTGCGCGATGGTCGACAGGGTGATGCTGGTGGCCATCATGAGCGCCGCCACAATCGCCAAGCCTGCCGCTCGGCGCCAGGACGGCCGCCGCGGGCGCCCGAGTTGCGGTGTCCGGACCAGCCAGCGACGAGCGCCCGGGTCATCTGTTGCTACTGCCTGCATCTCAGGACCCCGACGTCGGCCTGGACCGCCTGGTTCCCACGCCAGGAGCGCTTTCAGCCAGCCCGATCAGCAGCCGATCCGCGGCCGAGTACGGATCCATGGTGTGACTTGCCACTTCGGCGAGGGTCGCGGCGGTTTCCGCCTTCTTCGCCTCATCGTGCAGTCGGGCGCGCAGGCGGTCGCTCACGATCGCCCAGACCTGCGCCTCGGCCCGCGCGAGCCGCGCCGGCGCCGACACGTTTTCTCGGCCGGCCGCGCGGTGACGGTCCAGGGCCACCAGCAACTCCGGGACCCCGACCCCCGTGGCCGCGGTCGTGATGAGCACCTGTGGTCGTTTGGGTCGTGGGCGCGACGCATCCGCGTCCCGGCCGGCGGAGGCGACCAACATCGCGCGGAGCTGCGCGGCGGTCCGCTGGGCGCCCGGCCTGTCGCCCTTGTTCACGACCACGATGTCGGCGACCTCCAGCAGCCCGGCCTTGATCGCCTGGATCTCGTCGCCCATCTCCGGCGCCTCGAGAACGACCGTCGTGTCGGCGGCCGCGGCCACCTCGACCTCGCTCTGGCCGGTCCCGACCGTCTCGAGGAGGATCAAGTCGAACCCAGCGGCGTCGAGCACGGCTGCGGCGGCCGTCGAGGTCGAGGCCAGTCCCCCTGCGTGACCCCGTGCCGCCATCGACCGGATGAACACGCCGTCATCGGTGGCATACGACTGCATCCGGACGCGGTCGCCGAGCAACGCCCCGCCGGTGATCGGGCTCGATGGGTCCACGGCAACGACGGCGACCGATCGACCGACGGCACGGACCTCCGCGATCAACGCTGAGACAAGGGTGGACTTCCCGGAACCTGGGGGCCCGGTGATCCCGACGAGGTGCGCGCGACCCGCCGACGGGTACAGGCGGCGCATCGCCGCCTCGGCCAGCGTTGTCCGGTTCTCGACTGCTGTGAGGAGCCGCGCCAGCGCCCGTCGGTCGCCCGCGATCGCGGCATCAGCCAGCTCCTCGGCCTTGGCCGCGGCGCGAGCCATCAATCGCGCGAGGGTGCGTTCGCCCGAAGAAAGGTCGCGACCTGGGCGATCGTCGTCCCGGGACCAAACACCTCCGCGACGCCAGCCTCGCGCAACGCCGGAACATCGACATCCGGAATGATGCCGCCGACCGTGACCAGGACATCCTCCATGCCCCGCTCCCGGAGCAGCGCGGTGACCCTCGGGACGAGCGTCATGTGCGCGCCGGAAAGAATAGATAGCCCGACGACGTCGACGTCTTCCTGCAAGGCGGCCGTGGCGATCATCTCGGGTGTCTGCCGTAGACCCGTGTAGACGACTTCGAATCCCTCATCGCGGAGGCCCCGCGCCAACACCTTGGCACCGCGATCGTGCCCGTCCAGCCCGGGTTTGGCGATGAGCACCTTGAGCGGTCGATCGGGCATGCGCGGATTGTAGGCGGAAGCACCCCATGCTCTGTGCTGGATCTGGCCAAAGTTCCAGACGCAGAGCGGGGGCGGCCCGGAGCCGGCAGTCCAGTGCCGGGCAGACCGGAGCCGGGCGGCCCGGAACCGGCAGCCCCGGGCAGCCCCGGATGTCGTCCTCATGCGCGAATTCGAGACAGCTCCCTCGTGGACGGATGCAGATCCTGCAGATCGGGCAGGAAGTCGGAGCTGTTCACGCTCGCTATGAAGAAGGGCCGGCTGTCAAGTCGAGGAATGCATGGGCATCTCCGTGGGGGTGGGAGTCGGATGCTCCGGCGGCCCATCTCAGATAAGGGTCCTCAAGCGACCAGAGCGTGGACTGGGGGCCTGCCGGGAGCGAACGGTTCGTTCTTGGTGAGCATGTGCCAGATGGCCGTGGTCAGCTCGCGGGCGATCTCGACTCGGGCGACGTTGGCACCCCGCTGACGGCCGAGGCGCTGCTTGGTCCGCTCGTATCGCGCGCGATAGACCGGATGCCGGGCGGCGTGGATCGCCGCCTCCATGAGCGCCCAGCGCAGGTACTTGGGGCCGTTCTTGGCCAGCGGGCCGCGGTCGTCGCGTTGACCGGACTGGCGCACGAACGGGCACAAGCCGGTGTACCCGGTGAGTTTCTTGGGGCTGGCGAACCGGGCGATGTCGCCGATCTCGCCGGCGATCGTGTACCCGAGCACCCAGGCGATCCCGGGCGCGGTCCGCAGGAGCTCGACAGACGGGTGATCGGCGCCCATCGTCCGGAGATCACGCTCGCAAGCCTCGATCTCGCGGCCCAGCTCGTCGACGAGGCGCAGGCTGGTGGCCAGGGTCGTCGTCCACGGCTCTGGGATTGCCAGGCCGGCGAGCAGCGTTCGACCGCGGGCCCCGAACAGGTCCGTCACCGGGACGGGATGACCGAAGGCGATGAGCGTCGCGTGGATCCGGTTCTTGAGCGCCGTCCGATGGCGGACGAGGTGGAGCCGGAAGCGGGCCCGCTCGCGCTCGGCACGGACGGTCGGGTCGGGTAGCCAGATCGCGGGCACCAGCTCGCGCCTGGTCAGCTCGGCCAGCACCCA
>JBKKCW010000122.1:0-4970 GCA_046712485.1 Candidatus Limnocylindrales bacterium | reverse complement strand
CTGTGGGCTTGTGAACTGGGCGGATCATGACGTCCCGTCTGGACCGGCCGGTGCAAACCCGCCCCGGACGGATGCACCCACGCGGCCATGATTGTGGATGCCCGACCTTACAGGTCCCCTTTCGGGTAGTACTACAGTTTCTTGCGGATTACGGTGCCCGATGACAACGGCGCCATACGGACTCTGGTTCCGTAGAGCGATCAGTCGGCCTCGGTGGGCTCTGTAAGAACTCCCGGTAGCACCGGTTCCTCGGCGCCGGCTGTCGGGCCCTCTTCCTCGTCGCGGTCGACCGGTCCAGGTGGCTCGTCCAGTTCGCTTGCGAGCGGTGCTTCGGCGATTGGGTCCCGCTCGATCTCGATCGGCGCGAAGCCCGCAGCTTCGAGCGCGGCGCCAAAGGCATCGACGTCGCCAACGAGCACGACCGCAGCCGAATCGACCTCGAGGTGCGCCCGCGCCGCCGCAGCGACTGCGTCGACGTCGTCTGCCTCGATTCGCTGGCGATACGAGACGAGCTCATCGATCGCGAGTTCGTGGACCGCCAGCCCTGACAGCGCGCCGACGACTGCACCCGCCGTTTCGAACCGGAGGGGGAAGACACCGACGAGGAAGTCGCGCGCGGCAATGAGCTCGCTGCCCTTGACCTCCGCGTCGCGCATCCCGACAAGCTCGCCGAGCATGTCCTGCACGGACTGGACCGTCACCTCCGTGTTGACCGCGGCCCGAGCCGCGAACGGGCCGGCACCGCGGCGCATATCGAACCCGGCACTGGCGCCGTAGGTGTAGCCCTTCTCCTCGCGTAGCTTCATGTTCAACCGGGAATTGAACAGTCCGCCCAGGATCGCGCTCATCACGGACACAGCATGGAAGTCCGGGATGCGCCGTGGCAACCCACGGTGACCGATCCGGATCTCCGTCTGAACGGACCCAGGCCGGTGGACGACGTGGACGACGCGTCGATCGGTGGAGCGGGTGTCGACAACGCCGGCGGGCTCGGCGCGGCCGTCGGACGCAGCCCAACCACCAAACAGCCGCTCGGCGAGCGGCAGCAGATGTTGTCCCCCGAGATCGCCGGCCACGATCAACGTGGCGCGACCGGGATCGAGCGTCCGCGCATAGGCATGACGGAGGTGCTCCGGCGTGAGCTGCTCGACGGTCTCGCGGAGACCGCCGGACGGTCGATGGTAGGGCGACTCGGAGGCGTAGATCGTTGCCGCAAACGCCTGGTCGGCGCGGCGGCGCGGATCGGCCTGTGCCTGGAGCAGGTCGTTGAGCCGTTCGTCTCGCAGCCGCTCCACCTCCGGGCCCGGGAACGTAGGGCGGAGAAGCACCTCGGCCACGAGCTCGAGCGCAGGTTCGAGACGCGCGGCGGGGACGTCGACGCTCACGCTCAGGGCGTCCCATCCCGCATCGGCGTGGATCGACGCCCCGAGCCGCTCACCCGCCTCGATGAGGGCGATCGCGTCGTAGCGCTCCGTCCCCTCGGTCAGCGCGCGGGCGGCGAGGACGGTGCTGCCGCCATCAACCGCGGGCTCGAGAGCCGCACCGCCGCGGATCACGACAGATGCCGAGATCAATGGCCGGCCCGGCAGGTCCGCCACCAGGATCGAGAGCCCGTTGGGCAGCTGATCGATCGCGACGGCCGGGAATTCGTACGCGCGCGGCGCGCCGGGCCGGGGCCGCTCCGTGACGACCAGGCTCTCGCGCAGCGGGTCCGCAGTCGTGCTCATGCCGCCTCGTCCGCCTCGTCCGCCTCGTCCTCTTCGTCCGCCTCGTCCTCTTCGAGCTTGTCCGACGTGACCGACACGTCATCAGCGGGAGCGAGCTCAGGCAGGTAGGTCAGCACGAGCCGGTTGTCGGCCCGGAATACGTCCCGCGCCGCATCCCGGATCTGCTGCGGCGTGACGGACAGGTAGCGCGGCAACATCTCGTTGATCATGCCCGGCCGATCGAACAGCGTCGCGTACATCGACAACCGATCGGCTCGCTCCTCGACACGCTGTAGCGACCCCAACTCATCGGCTTCGGTCAGGGCCTTCGCCCGGGCGAGCTCGTCGTCGCTGATGAGCTCGGTCGTCAGGCGCGCCAGCTCCTCGTGAAACGCAGCTTCGACGCGCCCGACCTCCACGCCCGGCCGCACGGTGACCCAGCCCGCGCAGACCGACGCCCCGCCGATGAACCCGAGCGTGAACAGCGCGACGTCCTGGGCGATCCGCTCCTCGCGGACGAGCCGCCGATTGAGGCGGCTGCCCTTGCCGCCCGCGAGGATCTGCCCAGCCATATCGACGGCATCGAGCCGACGATCGCCGAAGACGGGAGCACGAAAACCGACGTGAATCCGCGGCAGCGGCACGCGATCAAAGACCGTTTCGCGACGCTCACCGCCGAGCGTCGGTGGCAGCGACAGATCGCCGAGCGGCGGGATCGCTGGGTTTGCCGGGATGCGCCCGAAGTAGCGCTCGGCGGCGGCCAGGACGTCCGCGGTCTCGGCATCGCCGACGACACTGAGGACGGCGTTGTTCGGCGCGTAATAGGTTCGGAAGAAGGCGCTCACATCCTCGATCGAAGCGGCGTCCAGGTCGTCCATCGATCCGATCGTCGTGTGGTGGTACGGGTGCTCCGGCGGGTACAGGTGCGCCTGGAGCTTCTCCTGCCACGAGCCGTACGGCCGGTTGTCGTACGACCAGCGCTTCTCGTTCTTGACCACCTCGCGCTGGTTGTCCAGATTCTCCTGGCTGAGCGCATCGAGGAGCGTCGCCATCCGATCGGCCTCGAGCCATAAGCCAAGCTCGAGCTGGTGGGCCGGAAGCGTCTCGAAGTAGTTCGTCCGATCCAGCCAGGTGGAACCGTTCATCGTCCCGCCGGCCGCCTGGATGAGCGCGACGTGTTCGGCCTTGGCCACGTGTCGCGAGCCCTGGAACATGACGTGCTCGAACAGGTGCGCGAACCCGGTCTTGCCCGGGACCTCGTGCTTGGAGCCAACGTTGTACCAGAGGTTGACCGCGACGACCGGTGCGAGGTGGTCCTCGGCGACGATGACGCGGAGGCCGTTGGCGAGGTGCTGGTCGCTGAAAACGACCTCCGGGACGGACGTTGGCACACGTGACCTCGGGGTTCGGGCGGCATCGGCCGCGGGTCGGGCAGGTTGGGAAGGATCGTAGCGCGTGCACCCAAAGCAGGAGTGAAGCGGCGGACGTCACCGGCGCGTTCAAGGGGCCTTTCGTACACTGCGGCGGTGCTGGCTCGAAACCGCGTCCATGCGCCCAGGAGCATCGTTCTCGCCCTTCTCACTGTGTGGTTGCTGCCCGGGGCGGTTCTGGCGCACGCGGAGCTCGAGACATCGACCCCGGAGGCCGGTTCGACGGTGGAATCGCCGTTGGATGGACCGATCGTTCTCACCTTCACGGAAGCGCTCGGCGACAACAGCGAAGCCGACCTGACCGGCCCCGGTGGTGTGACCGTCGCGAGCGCGGTTGTGAACGGTCCCGGCGCGACGATGACGTTCGGGCTCGGTTCGCCGCTCGAGCCCGGCGAGTACGAGGTCAGGTGGACAGCCGTTGCCGACGACGGGCATGTCGAGCGCGGGACTTTCCGCTTCACCGTTGCCCCCGCTCCGCCAACGCCAAAGCCGACGCCAGAGCCGACTCCGACACCCACAACGACCGAGAGTGCGATCGCCCCGCCGTCGCCCACCCCGGGACCGTCGGCCTCGCCCAGCCCGTCGCCGACACCGGACAACACGGGATCGGCGGGCGCGGGTGACGTCGTCCTGCCGATCATCGTGGCCCTGGTCATCGTCGGCGCGGGCGCCACGTACCTCCTCACCCGCCGTAGCCGGCCGGCACGACCCGGATGAGGGCAACCTGGCGGGCGCGCCTTGGTGCCGCCGCAGGCGCCGCGATCGGGTTTGGCCTGGTCGTGCCGGCGAGCGCCTTCGCGCACAGCCTCGGTGCGACCTATGAGAGTCGCCTGCCACTTGCGGTCTACCTGATCGGGGCCGCGTTGACGGTCGCACTGTCCTTCGCGTTCGTGATCACGCGGGACGTGCGGGCCGCCGCGCCGCCCACGAACGCCGCGGGCACGCTCCCGCCAGCCGTCGTGCGTCGCGGTCTCCAGGCGATCGGGCTGATCGGCTGGGGCTGGATCGTGGCCCAGGGGATCGCCGGCGGCTCGAGCAATGGGGATGTGGCGACGCTGTTCCTGTGGGTCTACGGCTGGGTCGGCATCGCCATCCTGTCCGCGGTGGTCGGACCCGTGTGGCATTTCCTGGACCCGTTCTCGACCCTCCACGACATCGGCGCCTGGGTGCTCGAGCGCATCGGGTTCCAGGGCTGGGATCCGGCGGACTCCCCGCTGGCCTGGGTCAATGGCCAGCGGCGCTCGGCTTCGCGCTGTTCGTCTGGCTCGAGCTCGTGCTGTTTGCCGGTGCCTCGATCCTGTTCGTGGTGATCGTCGGGTACACCGCATTCACGCTCGCGATGATGGCCCAGTTCGGGCGCGACGCATGGCGGTCGCAGGGCGAGACCTTCACGGTCTGGTTCAGGTTGCTCGGCCGGATCGCGCCGTACGCACTGGTGGACGAGGACGGACGTGTCCGGCGGCGCTCCTTCGGAAGCGGGCTGCTGGAACCCGGTTGGAGCTGGGCCGGCGTCACGCTCGTGGGATTCGCGGTGGCGTCCATCCTGTTCGACGGGCTCTCGCAGACACAGTTCGTCTTCGACATTTTTGGCGCCCCAAATCTCGCGGTCAGGACGCTCCTGCTGGCAGGCTTCCTGGGGTTGGTGGTCGCCGCGGCGTGGCTCGTCGCGCGGATGGTGGGATTGGCCGCGACGGGCGCCGGGCTAATGCCGATCGCCGTCGGCTATCTCATCGCGCACTACTTCACGTACCTGCTGATCGATGGACAGCGGATCCTCGTCGCCATCTCGGACCCGTTCCAGCGCGGCTGGGACCTGTTCGGCACCGCGTTCCAC
>JBKKCW010000121.1:0-20104 GCA_046712485.1 Candidatus Limnocylindrales bacterium | reverse complement strand
AAGGGTTCGCCTGAGCTCCGGCTTGATCCCCAGCGAGCGCAGGTGCGCGTCGTCGCGCGCGGCCACGTCCTGGGCGCTGTCGGGTCCCGCCACGAGTTCTCCTCCTCCTACCGCCGCACCATCGGTGAGAGACTGCCCTCTGGGAGTGACGCGGACGCTTGGGCTGATCCGCCCCGGATCCCTCAATCGGGTGGCGGACCTGCGCGGGAGAATAGCACCGCGTTGCGACGCGTCAACGACGGAATCCGAGCCGCGCCGCGCGTCCACGGTGGCCGCTACTGAGAAGCGCAAACCGCCGACATCCGAGCGTGGACCAAAGCACTTCCCGGCCAGAGCTGTCGTTCCGGCGACCGACCACGAGGGACCTATGTCAAACGTGCGCGCCTGAGTAGCGCGGCGCCGGCTGCCGTGCGCGTGACGCTCAGCGGGTCGCGACGACCTCGCGCAACGCGTCTGGGATCGGGCGGTGGACCTCCACCGGCTCGACGTACCGGTCGACCATCCCGAACGAGTCGTTCACGCCGAGCTCGGTGAACAGGTAGGCGATTTTGCGACGCTGTGCCGCCAGGATCTCGTCCTTGGTCTCGAGATCCCAAAGCTCGCGCTTGAACGGGCCGATCGCCTTCTTGCGCGTCGTGTAGACGAATTGCTGGTCGGTCTGGCCTTCCTTTCGCTCGTCTCGGGCGTCTGCGAAGCACCATTCCTCGATCTTCTTGTGGAGCCACGCCGGGAACGCAGGATGTTCGTAGAGGGCGTTCTGGAAGCCGGTCGCCAGGTGGATCTCGGCCGTCTCGACCGCGGGGAACCTGTGGAAGAGCTCGTCGGGGAGCGTCGACGCGCCGTGCTGGACTGCACCGGCAAGACCGTATGACCGAGCGACATCGCCGAGCTCACGGAGCACCTCGAAGTCGAGCTTGACCTCCGCCACGCCACCGTCGGGCAACGGGACGCCGCCGTGCGACGTGCCGGTCTGCACGCTGACCTTGGAAATGCCCTTGGCGCCGGGGGCCCGGCTTTCGAGCTCGCTGCGGTATCCGTCGAGGTACGCGCGGAGCTCCGCGACGGTCGAGTTCTGCGAACCTACCTCGCCGATCTCGCCGCCGACGCTGATCGTGACCCCGTCCACCTCGAGCGAACGGATCAGCGCGGTCATTTCGGCGGCGCGAACGTAGTTCTCGCGCTGCTCTTCGTCTACGGTCGGCTTGGAGAGGTCGACCAGCGTGGACGAGTCGATGTCGATGTTGCGGTAGCCGGCATCGATCGCCAGCCGACAGGCGCGCCGGATCTCCTCGGTCATCGTCTCGGGATCGTCGGCGTGTTTCTTGGCGTTGAACTGGTAGTGGTCGCCCTGGATGAAGACAGGATGACGCCAGTTGGCAGCGATCGCCCCAGCCAGCACGGCAGTCGCGTAGTCGATGGGGCGCTGGTACGTGTACGTCTGCTCGCTCCGGGCAAGCTCGAGGATGACTGCGCCGACGTCCGCGGCTGCGGCGCTCTCGAACACCGTCCGTGCCATATCGAACGTCTGCGCCCGAATGTTGATGGCGGGGACGGTGAAGCCATGGACCTCGCCACGGGCACGGGCCTCGTAGAGACCCTGGATGCTCGCGGACCGCGCACCGAGACCCTGGCTCGCCTCCCAGACGAGCCATTGGGCGGCGGTGGTGGTGGCCTCGTCCGTGGAGAAAGCTGCGGTCCAGGCCAGGTCCCGAATACGGGCGTCCCGGAAGTCGGCTTCGTCATCGATGACGAGTCGATCGGCCTCGAGATGTGCACCCGGGGCGAGGCTGGCGAGCAAATCGGAGGGCGAGGTCGCGACGTGAGGCATCGGGACGAGGTTCTCCTGGGAGCTGGTGGACGCCTATGGTAGCGGCCACCCCCTCAGATGGTCGGTTTCACCACCATCAGGAAGATGATGGTGACTAGCAGGATTGACGTGACCATGCCCCCGCGCTGGATGCGAGCAACGAGCGGAGGCAAGCCCGGCGGCGGGCCGGACGACCCGGGCCCCGGCGGAGTCGACGTCATCTCGATCACACGGGCTATCAGCTTCCGCTGGAAGAAGAACGAATAGCCATATGCGATCACGTACAGGACGATCGCCAGGCTGAGCCACCAAAACGCGCGGTCGGCAAGGTTCATCCCGCGGACCAGGATCATCGCGACGCCGGTGATCGGCAGGGTGATGCCGATCGGAAACACCAGGCGGTGGGCCAGCGTGTTCGACACGCGGGTTGCGAAGTTGGCGTGCTGCGGTTCGCCGGCACCCAGCGCGCCGATGAACGGAAACGCGAATGTCGGCCCAAAGGCAACGATTGCCCCAAGGACGTGGAGAAACAGGAGGTACGGGAACAGCCAGCCCAGGTCCATGGCTTCTCCTCGATCGAACGGCGGGTTGGGCCCCGCCGCCGCTCAGCATAGGCGCCCGTCCGACCCGCCGAATCGGCCTCCACCACGGCCCTTCCTGGCCCGATTCAACGTCCGTTGACCATCGCCCTTGGGAATTATCGCCCAAGGGAGATGGTCGAGGAGGGTCTTCAGGCGCCGGCGCGCCCCCCGCCCGGGCTACGAGACGTGCTTCGTCCGGCGGTTGACGAAGTCGACGAGGACGTATTCCCCGAGCCGCTCCGGACTGGCGTAGAAGGCCCGGCCGCGGTTGAGCCTGGTCATGTGGGCGACGAACTCGGTCAGGGCGCGAGACCGCTCGAGCATGAAGGTGTTGATCGTGATCCCTTCGCTCGTGCACCGGCGGACCTCGCGGAGTGTCTCCCCGATCGTGCGCCGAGTGGGCGGGTAGTTGAACTCCACCTGGCCGCCCTCGAAGTGCGCGGTCGGCTCGCCGTCCGTGATGACCACGATCTCCTTGTTGGTGGCGGCGTACCGCTCGAGCGTCTTGCGGGCCAACAGCAGTCCGTGCTGGAGATTGGTCCCGTATTCGTAGCCCTGCCAGGTCAGTTCGGCGAGCGCGCCCGGCGGGATCTCCCGCGCGTAGTAGGCAAACCCGATGACGGACAGATGGTCCCTCGGGTACTGCGTCCTGATCAGCGTGTCGAGCGCGATGGCGACCTTCTTGGCCGCGAGGAAGCAGCCCCGCAACAACATCGAGCGGCTCATGTCGACGAGCAGCACGGTCGAGGTCCGGGTCATGAGCTCCGTTCGATTGACAACGAAGTCCGACGGCTCCAGGTGGATGGATCGGATCGTGCCGCGGACGGCCGGGGCGTTCTCGTCGCGACCGAGCGCGTTGAAGAGCGTCCCGCGCAGGTCGAGATGGAACGGGTCGCCGAACTCGTAGGGCTTGGTCGTGTCGTCGCGCTCCCCACCCCGCCCGCTGCGCTCGATGCGATGACCACCGAACGCGTCACGTTGGAGGCGCGCGAACAGGTCGTCGAGCACTTTCTGGCCGATCCGGCGATTGCCCCGAGGGGTGAGCTGCAGATGGTCGCCGTCCTGGGTCAGGTAGCCTGCCTCCTCGAGTCGGTACGCGAGGTCTTCGAGCGCGTCGAGCTCGCGGACGGCCTCGTCACCGAGCAGCTCCTGGACCTTGTCGCGATCGATGTCCGCCAGGTCGGCGGGTGATTCGACATCGGCCAGCGTCTCCTCGAGACGGTCGATCGCCTGCAACCGACCGATCTGGGCGATGGCGCCATCGAGCCCCAGCGGCTCATCGCCCTGGAACGCGACCCGCTCGCCCAGCCCGCCCGGCAGGAGCATGTCCAGGTTGGACGCCAGCTGGGCGAGGTCGATCATGAGCCGATCGTCGCGCAGGAGCGCCTCCATCATCGATTGCAGCTCGGCCCGTTGTTCCGGGCTCATCGAGCGCAGGAGTGACTGCATGGCGGCCATACGCTGCGCCAGCTGGTCGATGACGTCGTCAAAGGTCCGTGCGCCAGGGAAGAACCGCCCGTGCTTGGCCAGAAACGCCGAGGCGTCCGGGTCCGCGCCGCCGATGCGTTCCCGGATGAGGGCATTCAGGTCGCGGACCATCTCGCGATTGGCGGCAAGGTCCTCGGGCGTCATTGATTGGATCGCGTCGGACATCCCGGCGACGTACTGATCCAGCACCTGCTGCTGCAGACGCTTGACGAGCGCATCGAACCGTCCGCGGGCACCCGGCTCCAGGAAGTCGTAGTCCTGGAGGCCGCGGATCCGCTCGCCCACGTCGGGCGGCAATGCATCCAGCTGGTCGAGCCGCCGTGCGGCAACGTCGCGGAGCATCGACCGCAGGCCTGCGTCCTGGGCGGCGCCGGTTCGCGGATGTCCGGGGTCGCCCGGCTGCGTGTCGTGGCCGCCGGGAGCTCCATCACGCGGATCCGTCGGGAGCCGGGAGGCGTCGTCGAGGCGGCGCTGTACCCCGGCGCGTTCCTGGTCGACGATGTCCTCCAGCTCCCGACGGATATCGGAAAGGACGTCGCCCAGACCGTAGCGCTCCAGCATCGCTTCGCGCCGGCGTTCGAGCCGTTCGAGCAGGTCGCGAAGACCGGTCAGCTCCGCTCGGGTGGCGTCGCCACTGCGCCAACCGCGCTCCATCAGCCGGCGGAGCGCCTCCGCGAGATCGCCTTCGGCCATGACATCGTCGGCCAGGGCGTCGAGGATCTCGTCAGCTTCGACGTCGACGACCCGCTGGCTGCCGTCCCAGCGCGAATACCGCGCCCTTGCCGCGAGGGCCGACCTCGGGCTCATCGGTGGTAGACCGTGCCGCCCGGGATACGATCCTTGTTGAGCCGTCGGGCCAGGTGCAGACCCTCGAGCAGAAACTCGACGGCTGAGGCAACGACCGCGGGTTCCTCTGCCCCATCGGTCACGTCGAAGGCACCGAGATCGCGCACGGCCAACGCCAATCCCGGCACCTCGCGCATCCAGACGACGTACTCGCGCGACGGGGCACGATCGCCGGTCTCGATCGTGAATCCTCCCTCGAAGGCCTCGACGACCCCGTCGAGATCGTCGATCGAGACCCGCCGGCTGAACGTCGCGTGCAGGGCCTTCGTGATCAGCCGCTCAACGATCCGCTCCTCCGGCGCCTCGTCACCGATCGACTCGAGCTCGACCTTGCCGACGGTCGACGCGACGACAGCGCCGAGGTCGGAGACCCGTGGCGCCGCTACGGGCTCGCCAAGGAGGACGGCGCGCTTCAACGCCGCCGCCTCGAGGACCTCGGCGTTTGCCACCGACACGCGGACACTGACGCCGGATCGCTGGCTGATCTCTGGAGAGCGGCGCGCCATGTGCGTCAGCTCCGCGACGAGCTCCTCCATGAACGGGGGCACGACGACGGCGGGGACTCCGGGCTCCGAGTCGAACCGATGCTTCTCCTGGCGGACGATTGCCATCTCGTGGTCGAGTGTCTTCGGGTAGTGGGTCCTGATCTGCGATCCAAGGCGATCCTTGAGCGGCGTGATGATCCGGCCACGCGAGGTGTAGTCCTCCGGATTGGCGGATGCCACGACGTACAGGTCGAGCGGCAGACGCACGACGAAGCCCCGGATCTGGACGTCGCGCTCCTCGAGGATGTTGAGCAGGCCAACCTGGATCCGTTCGGCGAGATCGGGCAGCTCGTTGATCGCGACGATTCCACGGTTGGCGCGCGGGATCAGGCCATAGTGCAGCGCGAGGGCGTCCGACAGGTAGCGGCCTTCGGCGATCTTGATCGGATCGATCTCGCCGATCAGGTCGGCGATCGTGATGTCGGGCGTTGCCAGCTTCTCCGCGTATCGCCGGTCGCGTGGCAACCAGTCGATCGGTGTGGCGTCGCCCTCGAGTTCCACGATGGCTTTGGCGGCCGGACTCGCGGGCATCGTGGGGTCGTCGTTGAGCTCGCCGCCGCGGACTACCGGGAGCCAATCGTCGAGCAGATCGACGAGCAGCCGCGCCATTCGGGTCTTTGCCTGTCCGCGCTCACCCAGGAACACCAGGTCCTGGCCCGCCAGGATCGCGTTCTCGATCGCCGGCACGACCGAGTCCTCATAGCCGACCACGCCCGGCAGGATATGCCCGCCACTCCCGAGGCGAGCCAGGAGGTTGGCACGCAGCTCCTCCTTGACGGTCCGGGACCGCCAACCGCTGGCGCGAAGCTCACCGAGGGTGGAGGCACGGGAGACGGTGGTCATCGGATCGTCAGTGTGGCTGGTGCGGAGCGTGCGGTCGAGCATCGAGCGGCCCGCCGGCGATGGCCGCGGTGGCCGTGGTGGCCGCGCCCGCCTGGTATCGACCGATGGCGTCACGGACCGCCGCGACACCGGTGGTCCCGTGCGCGACGAGGTCCATGAGGAAGGCCCGGCGGGCCGCCAACTCGAGCTCGAAGTCGCCGGCGCGGCGACCGACGCGCATCGCCAGCTCGGGCGTGACGCCCCACCCGAAGTGCTCGAACCGATCGGTCGCCGGGTCCCAGGTCGTGAGCACAGCCGGTCCGAGACGCTGGACGTGGCCGTGCATGTCGCGAGCCACGGGCCGGAGATAGTGAGCCGCCACGACCCTCCGCCGCCCCCCGGACGCGCGGCGGAGGACGAGCACTACGCCAAGTCGGGACAGCTCGTCGTCGGTCAGGCGGACGGGACTGGCGCGGAGCGCCGCCAGGACATCGTCGAGCGAATCGCCGTGGATCGTTGCCGCGAGCCCATAGCCGAGCGCTGCCGCGCGAACGGCTACCCGCGCCGCTTCGCCCCATGTACAGGCCGGATTGTGATCGGACAGCTCGCTTGCTACCAGGATCGTGGTATCGGGGCGGACCGGTTCGCCGGCTGGCGGCATCGGGACTCCCGGCCAACCAAGCTCGGACGCCTGCGGCAGCCAATCGAACGTCTCGAAGGCACCACGAAGCTCGACAAGGCAAAGGTCGGCGGGAACGAGGTCGAGCAGCGCCCCAAGGAGCGTCGACTTGCCCACCCGCCGCTCAGCCCCGGCGACCACGAGGGGCACGCGAGCCTCGAGCAGCAACCAGATTGTCGCTGCGAGGTCGGCATCGATCGCACCGGCCTGGATCAGCTCGGCGACGGAGCGCGGATCGGGCGGGATGGGCCGAAGGACCCACCCGCTCCCGGTGGTCGAGTTGTCGGCCACGGTGACTCCAGCGACGCTTCGATTGCCAACGGTCTCGGGGACGGCAGCGTACGGCCGGGTTCCCGGAGCGTCAAACGACGCGCCGGCTGATGGGCGAGTACAGAAAGTTGACACCGCTTCTGCGCGCCGGATAGACTGCCGCCGGTGCGCAGATCGCGCGTCCTCGTCTGGCTCAATCGGGAGGGTTCCTGAATGACGATGATGTCCTTCTTCCGGCGAACGCTCGCGCCTAACGGCGCCGACGTGCGCGGGAGATCTGTGCCCATCTCGAGCTAGACCGCAGGCGGCAGGACCGCCTTCCGGGACGAACCAAGAGCCGTGGGCCAGATCGGGCCCCACGGCTATTTTGTTGCGTTGCGACGCCCAATCGGGCGGACAGCCAACATCAGCCGCGAGGCCCCCCTACGTCACGGACGTCGGGCCGGACCCGCGGCCTTTTGTTCTCCCGAAGGCACATCCGTCTTCTCACTCCTCCACCGCATCGCACCTGGAGCACCGCCGTGACCGCCACCCTAGCCCCGGAATTGAAGAACGGCTCGTCGGGCGCGACGTTCTCCCCCGAACTCGACCGCCTGACCGGGCGATCGGCCGTGCCGGCGCTCCTCATCGAGGGCGTCAGCAAGCGGTTCGTCGTCGGGCGCAAGCGCAAGCCGGTGACGGCGATCTCGCACGTGTCGATGCGCCTCGAGCGCGGCGACATTCACGGGATCCTCGGCGCCAACGGCTCGGGCAAGTCGACGCTCATCCGGCTGATCTCCGGACTCCTGACCCTCGACGAGGGGCGAATCGAGGTCTTCGGCCATGACATCGAGCGCGACGAGATGGCCGTCAAGCGACTGATCAACCGGGTCAGCGTGGACGCGGCCTTCTTCAAGAAGCTCAGCCCGATGGAGAACCTCCTCTTCGCCGCCAGGCTCTATGGCCTGGACGGCAAGACGGCCAGGCGCGACACCCTGCACATCCTTGCCCGTCTGGGGATCTCGGAGAAGCGAGTCGGCCGACCGATCGAGCAGATGAGCCGCGGAATGCAGCAGAAGGTCTCGATCGCGCGAGCCCTCCTGACCAGCCCGACGCTCCTGCTCCTGGACGAACCGACAACTGGCCTGGACCCGCGCTCGAAGCTCGACGTCCAGACCTTCATCGAAGAGCTCCGCGAGACCCACGACGCGACGATCGTCCTGACGACCCACGACCTGGCCGAGGCAGAACGTCTGTGCGGCTGGATCTCGATCCTCAACGACGGCCGTCTCGTGGCCGAGGAGACACCAGCGGGCCTCAAGGCCCTGACAGCCGAGCGACTGGGTCGCCCGACGACCCTCGAAGACGTGTTCATGACCTACACCGGCCGCTCGCTCGACGACGACGTCGAGGAAGAGGACGCCGAGGACGAATGAAGGGAGGTGAGAACCATGAACTTCAACCAGACAGCCTTGGAACTGGCGCGTGAGCGCCAGGAGCGACTGATCGAGGAGCACCAGCAAGAGCGACTCTTCGAGCGGCACCGCTCGTCCATCCGCCAGTCCATCGGTCGCCGCGTCATCGCGGTCGGCCATCGGATCGCCGCGGAGCCATCACTCGAGCTGGCTCGGTCCCGCTGAGGGACCGGGTCAGCTCCAACCACAGGAGATCACCGCCGTGACCATCGTCGCCCATGAGCTGAAGGCCTCATACGCCTTCATCGAGCGCAACTTCTTTCTGACTCGCCGCTACTGGGGCTGGGAGCTCGCCTTCCTGGTCTATTCCGTCGCGGGCGCGCTTTCGATCTCGCTCATCGGTGCAGACCAGGGCAGCCCGACGCTGCTGCTGACCCTGATGGTCGGGGCGATCTTCTGGAACTACCTGTCGGTCGTGTTCAGCTGGATCGCGGAGACCATCTCGGTGGAGCGCTGGGAGGGCACCCTCGAATACACGATGATGGCGCCGATCCAGCGCTACTCGCAACTGCTCGGGTCCGTGCTGTACGCCATGGCCTATGGCCTGGTCCACACCTCGGTCATCTTCGTGGCGTTGATCCTGTTCTTCCCGCAGATGGACCTGTCCGGGGCGGATCCGTTGACCGCCGTCACGTTCATGCTGCTCGGCTCGTTCAGCTTCGTGGGGATCGGGATGATCGCAGCGATCCTGCCTCTGCTCTACGTGGAGCGCGGGGCGCAGATGACGTTCGTCCTCCAGTCCTGCCTGCTGCTCGTCAGCGGCGTGTACTACTCGATCGAGATCCTGCCCGACTGGATGCAGGTGCTCTCGCACCTGTCGCCGGCAACGTACGTCCTCCACGGCGTGCGGGCTGGGCTGATCGACGGCACGCCGGTGACCGCGCTGCTCGGCGACGTCTGGCCGCTCGCCGTGATGGGCGCCGTGCTCATCCCGTTCGGGCTCTGGGCGTTCGGCAGGGCCGAGCGATACGCCAAGCGCACAGGCAAGCTTAAGCGAGTCGGCTGAGCATGGACGCACACGCGCCGGCCATCGAGGCACTCGGCTGGGACGCCGGCTGGGCGGAGAGCTTCGCGCCGTACGCGGCACGGGGCCTCCACCCGGCACGCGTCGTGGCCGTCCACCGCGAGACGTCCATCGTCCGTAACGGAGCGGGCGACCGGCCGGCGCAGGTGAGCGGAGCGTTTCGCTTCGAGGCGCTGGCGGCGTCGGACTTCCCGACCGTCGGCGACTGGGTCGCACTGGACGGTGGCGGCGTCATCGCGGCCGTCCTCCCCCGCCGCAGCGCGTTCAAGCGAATGGCCGCCGACGGCAGCCGGCGCATGGCCGGCCTGGACGACGAGCAGATCATGGCCTCGAACATCGATGTGGCGTTGCTCGTGGCTGGGCTCGACAACGACTTCAACCTCCGTCGGATCGAGCGGTACCTCGCCGTCGCCTGGTCGAGCGCGATCACACCGGTTGTCGTTCTGAACAAGTCGGACCTCGCAGATGACGTGGACGGCCGACTCGTGGCCGTCGATGCCATCGCCCCGGGCGTCGCTACCATCGCGGTCTCGGCGCACACCGGCGATGGGCTCGACGAGTTGCGTGCGCACCTCACGCGGGGGACGACCGCGGCAATCCTGGGCTCATCAGGTGTCGGCAAGTCGACGCTTGTCAACGCGCTCCTCGGGGAGGACCGCCAGAAGACGGCCGAGGTCCGCGTCTCTGACTCGCGCGGTCGTCACACCACGACCCACAGGGAGCTGTTCGAACTGCCGGGCGGGTCGTTGCTCGTCGACACACCCGGCATCCGGGCCCTCGAGGTCCTTGGCGCCGAGGAGGGTGTCGAGACATCGTTCGACGACGTCACGGAACTCGCGGCGCTGTGCCGATTCAGCGACTGCAACCACCAAGGCGAACCCGGCTGCGCTGTACGCGCCGCGATCGCCGAAGGGCGGCTCGACGAAGGCCGTCTCGACAGCCATCAAAAGCTCGAGCGCGAGCTCGCCCGGACGGCACGCCAGGGCGACCCGCGGGCGCGGGCCGAACATCGACGCACCTGGCGGCTCATCACGAAGTCGGTCAACGAACACATGGCCCGCAAATACGGCTCGGACCAATGACGACCGACGCCGATGCGCTTCCCGCGGTACCGCCCGTGCCTCGATTGCCCGGTGTGCGCATCCGGCCGTTCCGCGACGAGTCGGATTACGAGCGCCTGGTGGCGATCATCAAGGCGAGCAACGGTTACGACCAGATCCCATGGTTGCCGACCGTCGACAACCTGCGGGCCGAGCTCGGGAACCGCGCGTCGATCGATCCGCATCGCAACTTCATGCTCGCCGAGCTCGACGGGCAGGCAATCGCGTTCAGCGGGGTCGAACGCGTTGTCCGCGACGGGGCGCCGGTCTACGAGATGTGGTGCTCGCTCCACCCGGCGTACCGCCGACGCGGCCTCGGGACGGCGCTCCTCGAGTGGACCGTGGCGCGGATCCGGCAGCGCGCCGGTGTCGAGGACCCAGGGGCCCCCATCGACGTCCGGGCCGACGCCGAGGAGCAGGAGACAGGGCACCGGGCGCTCCTGGCGCATGCGGGGTTCGTGCCCGTCCGCCACTTCTTCCTGATGCGCCGCCCGACGCTCAACGAGGTCCCGGATGTCCCGCTCCCCGAAGGGCTCGAGATCAGGCCGGTCAGCGCAGCCGACCGGCGGCCGATCCTCGAGGCCGAGCACGAGGCATTCGCGGACCACTGGGGCAGCCGAGGATTCAGTGAGGAAGCCGTCACGCTCACGCTGTCACGAGCCGAGCTGGACACGGACCTGTGGGTTGTGGCCTGGGACGGGGACCAGATCGCAGGTGTCGTCGAGAACTGGATCTGGGCGGACGAGAACGCCGAGCTCGGTGTCAAGCGCGGATGGCTCGAGCGGATCAGCGTGCGTCGCCCATGGCGGCGCCGCGGACTCGCTCGGGCGCTGACCGCACGCTCTCTCGTCCGGCTCCGCGAAGCGGGCATGGAGGAGGGCATGCTCGGGGTCGATTCGGAGAACCCCAACGGGGCGTTGGGTCTGTACGAGGGCCTCGGGTTCGAGGTGCACAGCCGCTCGGCGGCCTACCAGCGGATGCTCGACACAGACCGCTGAGGCGGAGTCGCGGGATGCAGGCCGCGCGTTCGCCGGCTACGCGAAGAGGCGTCGCTGGTCGCGAACCATCTCCATCCAGACCCGCTCGCGGGCGATGGTTGTCGCATTGCCATGGCCCGGGTAGACCGCGATCCGGTCGTCGAGCGTCGTGAGGCGGCCGATCGATTCCACCATGGCCGCTGGATCGCCACCGGGAAGATCCACGCGTCCCCAGCCCGCCTCGAACAGCGTGTCGCCGCTGTAGAGCAGGCCTTCGTCCTGGGCCAGCAGACAGACCGATCCCTCGGTGTGGCCGGGCGTGTGCAGGACCGTGAGCCGGAAGCCACCGAAGCGAATCACGCCGCCCTCGGCCAGCTCGACCGCCGGGACCGAGGGCGGGATCTCGAACGGCGCCGAGCTCGACGTCGGTCGTTCGAGGCGGTCTCTGTCGAACGGGTGGACGGCGATCTCCGCGCCCGTGTGCCCCGCGACCGCCGCGTTGTCGCCAATGTGATCCCAGTGCCCGTGCGTGGACACGATGAACTTGAGCGTCCACGCCCGCTTGGCGATCTCGCCGGCAATCCACGCCAGCGATGGCGTCGCCGTGTCGATCGCGAGTGCTTCCCCAGAGCGAGGATCGGCCAGCACATGGACGTTGGTAGCGACCGGACCAACGACCCGGCTGAGACGCTCGACGGTCACCGCTGACGCCGGGATCGGAGAATGCCGAGCACGCGGGGGTCGATCCAGCCTGGGGCGGCCATCCGGGACTCGAGGTTCTCCGCGTCCATCCACTCGTTGAGCGCTTGCTGCCAGGCCGCGTCCCAGTTCGGCGGAAATGGACGCGGCTCACCGACCGGAGGGGACGGTTCGTCCGGCGGACGCGCTGCGAACGTGCGCTCGTAGACCCGACCGAAACGACCCCCGGGCCCACCGCCGATCGAGGCCAGCATTGCCCGCAGCTCGGTCGCCAAGGGTTCATCGATCGGCTCCAGGGAATCCGGGGTGGGTTGCTCGTAGTACAGGCGCTGGAACTCGAGGATTCGCCCGAGCTCCCCCACCGGGTCGTCGTGCTGATCGACTCGAAGGTCGATCCAGCGGTCGTTGCCGCCACCGAACCCTCCCCCGTCACGAACGACGAGCAGCGCTGCGGACTCGCTGCCGCGTCGGTCGCCCCCGGCAGCCTCGGCTGCGGCGAGGCATGCCACGAGGAGCTCCGGGAACGGGCGGCCGCCCGCGAGGAAGGTATCGACGAGCCCATCGACGACCCCGGACCCGGCGAGGATGTTGCCCTGCGCCGCGAACCCGTCTCCCGCGCGCCCGCCTGCCCAGGCGAAGCAGCCTCGACCCGTGTGTGTCGCCGATCCGCCATGACGGTCCACCACGCCGGCCTGGCGTTCTTCGCGCAGGTCGTCGGCCGCGATCAGGCGGCCCAGCACCTCCGTCGCGGACAGGCCGTCGCGCAGCGCTGCAAGCCCGTCGGGACCGTACGCGACGTTGGCAAACGACTGCGTGGCGATCGCCCCGATGCCTGCCCCCGCCCAGGGCACGACAGCACCGACGGCGAGGAACTTGGACTGGACCGCGACGCCGAGGTCGCCCGTCGTCGCATCGAGCGCGACGATCGAATAGGTCACGCCTCGAGCGTCGTGCGCATGCAGTCGAAGGTCTGGCCGATCATCTTGTTGGCCGTTCCTTCGATCATGCGCGCACCGACGCTCGCGAGCATGCCGGCGATGGCGACGTCGGCGCTCCAGTCCATGACGGTCGTCCCGTCCCCGGCATCGGCCAGCCGCATCTCCGCGGTGGCGTCGACGGCGCTGCCGGGCGCCTGGCCGTGGGCCTTGATCGTTGCCCGTTCGGGCGGCTGCTGCTCGGCGAACTCCAGATTGATCACGAACCGGGCGCGGATGAACCCAACCCCGACCTTCGCAGTCGCCTTGAAATGGGTTGGATCCACGACCTCGATCGTCTCGACGCCCGGACCGCACCGACCGACCTGGTTGGGATCGGTCACGAAGGCCCAGACGCGGTCGCGGCTGGCACGGATCTGGACAGAGCCTTGGAAATGCATGAGGCAATGATAGCGGTGCTACGGTAAGGAGAGCTCCCACAGGTCCGAAAGCGCGCGATCGGTGGTCTTGCCGGCAAACAACACGACCCGCCCGCGCGGCTCGTCGGCGACCAGCATGGCGCCGGCGCGACCAGGTGGCTTCGGACCATCGGGGTCCAGCGCTCGGATGGCCAACGTGGTGGCGTCGATGGTGAAGGCATCGTCGAGGAAGGTGGTGCCAAGGCCACGTCCGCCGACGATGACGGCGTCGTCGCCGTGAAGCGCGAATGCGTAGAGATTTCGATCCGGAGGAAGATCGCCCGTCGCCTTGGTCCAAACTGCTGCGGGCGTGTCGGCGTCTGACAGCGTCCACAGGTCGCCGAGTGCCTGGACGCCGGTCGTCTGGCCCGCGTACAGGGCGAACCGACCGTCATCTGTCCACCAACACCCGTGCAGGCACCGATTGACTGGCGCCCGACCGTCCGGCGTGACGTCGGACCACCGCCCGGCGGCGAAGTCGAAGGCCTGCGTATCGGCGAACCGGGTGCCGTCCTCAGTGAACCCGTGGCTGATCCAGAGTCGCCCGTCCGGCCCGATCGCCGCACACGTCCCGTAGCGTGCTTTCGGTCGCGATCCCTCGACCGATATCCTCGTCCATGCATTGGCAGCCGGGTCGTATGCCCACAGATCGTTGAAGAACGTGGTGGGGCCGGCCTGCCCGGCGAACACGACGACCCCGGTTCCTTCCACCCAGACCGCCTCGTGCCCGAACCGCGCCGACGGTATGTCACCGTCGGGATCGAGTTCGGTCCAGCGGTCAGTGTCGAGGTCGTACGACCACAGGTCGTGGAAGAGGGTGCGGCCGTCGCGTCCTCCGAAAAGATACGCCGTTCGACCGTCCGCGTCCGCGGTCCAGGTTCCGTCTTCACGCGGCGCCGGCGTCGTGCCACCCGGCGCGAGGTTCCGCCAGGCGACCGGCTCCGCGGGCGACGGCTCCGCGGATGGCTCGAGCGAGGGCGCCGGGGACGGGGTCGGCGACGGGGACGGGGACGCCGGGTCGCTGGAGCTCGTACCGGCCGGCCCAGGCGATGCTGATAGGCCCGGGCTCGTGGATGGATCGCCCGCCGTCGCTCCGGGTGCGCATGCCGAACAGAGCAATGCGATCACGACACCGAGGTACGTGCCGCGTCGAAGCCAGGGGGATCGTCGGCGAGCCATGGCTCCCATCCTAGGCCCGCCCCATGACGAACCGGTGACGCAAGCTCAGGCGGCGAGTCGATCCAACCAGTTGACGACCTACGACGCAGGCGACCATACGACGATGCCGACCGGAAGTGGGCGCTGATCGACCAGCCCAAAGCCGCCGTCGACCTCGACGAGGAGCGCATCGAGCGCCGCCTGGAAGCGTCGTTCCTTCTCGCCGTCCTCGGCGATCCAGAGCTGCCGCCGCAGGAAGCCGGCGAGCTCCTCCCGGCTGCCGAACCGACGAGGCTCGCGTTCGAGCATCGTGACCGACGGCGTCCGGCCACGCGCCCCGAGCAAGCCAACGAAATCCGGCAGGGCCGGCAGCGCAACGCGTGCCTCCTCGTGGACTGGCGGCCAGAGCGCGTCGGCGATCGACGACGGCTGGCGCTCCATGAGGACTGCGACGCACAGGCGCCGGGCGGTCATCTCCAACGCGTCCACGAACGGCCCGATCTCCTCGATGTCGTAGCCAACGTGTGCGATCAGCGCGACATCAGCCTCGAAGTTGGACGGGTTGGCGGGGGGCCACCAAGCGTGGATGGTCTCGACGTTCTCGATGTCGTAGTCCTCGGCGATCTCGCGGAGCCCCTCGAGCATCGACATCGATGGGTCGAGCGCGATCACCGACCCGCCCGACGGATCGAGCGCGCGCGCAATGGGCAGCGCAAACCGGCCGGCACCGGCCCCGACGTCCAGCCACGTCTCGCCCGGGCGGATCAGGTCGACCAACGCCGTCAGGATCGGATCGTCGGTGCGCGTCGGATCGGCTCGAAAGAGACCTTGCACCGGGGCGTAGAAGTCGGCGCCGTCGGGCACCTCGCGGAACCGATCGACCTGCTCCCGGTTGGCGCGGACCCGGTCAGCCCAGGCGGCTTCGATGACGCCGGCCAGGTCCTCCATCGTGTCGACGTCGGGGTTCTCGCCGACGATCGGGACTTGGTGGACGAGCTCAGGATGGTCGGCGATGACCGGGCCGAGCCCTCGGTCCCCAACGGCCGCCTCGGCGAGACCGAAGGCGGGGCGGCGTAGCAACACCGGGTTGCGGCCGGCATCGGCGGCATACGCGGGTACGACCACCGGTCGATGTGGGTCGACGGGGGCCTCGACAAGGGCACGGATCGTGGAATCGGCGACGAGCGGCTGGTCGCCGAGCAGGATCAGGACAGCGTCGACGCCCGGATCGAGGCTGGCCATCCCGACCGCAAGCGAGCTGGCGAGGCCACGGCCCGGATCGGGGTTCCGGATGCGTGACTCGCCCCGCCACGAGACGGCCGCCTCGATGGCGTGGGCATCGCGCCCGAGCACGACCACGACCTCGTCGAGGTGCGCTGCCGCGACGCGATCCAGGACGTGCTGGAGGAGCGGCCGACCCACAACCGGCGCGAGCAGCTTGGCGCCGCCAAAGCGCGACCCGTCACCCGCGGCCAGGACCAACCCCGCGACCCGTGGCTCCATCGTTCCATCTTCCCACCCGCACCCGGGCGGGGTAGCCTTCGCGAGCGTCACCGGGGCGAGACCAGGCCCGCTGCGGGTCGCGACACGAGGGACAAACACGCGATGCTCGACGATGGCCCGCGAGACCAGCCGCCCAATCCATCGCAACCCGAACCGCTCGACCCCGACGATGTCCTGATCGAATCAACGGTGCCCCCGTCCGCGACGGCACTGATCCGCGCCGATATGAACGACGCCTGGACGAAGCTCGAGCCGGCGGCGCGGCAGCTGTTCGGCGCATCGCTCGCCGCGATCATCATCATCGTCGTCGGCCTGCCTCTGAGCGTGTGGGACTCAGCCCCATTCGCGCTCCTCGTCCTGGCCGCCAGCACGACCACGGCGGTCACCGCCTGGTTCGGGGCATCCCCGGCATTTCGTGACCTGCCCATCCCGCGGCAGACGATCGAGCTCGTGGCGCCACACGTCGTCGCCGTGCTGGCGGTGCTCAAGGCTATCGAGATCCTGTTCGGGCTGGATACGGACGGCATCGTCGCGCTCGTGATCGGCGTCGCCCTCGTCGCGGCCGCGGCAGCCCAGCTGATGGCGGCACAGCGGCGCGGCGCGGACCCACTCGCGATTTCGCGGGGCGACCAGGGAACGAAGATCGCGGCCGCCGGCTTGCTCTTCGTGCTGGTCGGCTGGGGACTCAACCTGTCGATCCACCCCTTCTGGACGATGGGTCAGGCGGCGCTGCCGCTCGCGGTCCTCACGATCGCGGCGCTGACCGTCGCGGAGGCGCCCAGGATCCAGTCGCCGGTCCCGGTGGCGTGGGTGGGCGCCGGGATCGCCGTGTTTGGGGCGCTCCTGGCACTCGGCAACTGGGTCGACCTGACGAGGCTCGGCCAAACGCAGCGCGTCCTTGAGCCCGTCGACTTCCTCGGCATCGTCGCCTACAGCGTCGGCGTCGCCCTGATCATCGCGGGCGGGGTGCTGAGCGGCCGTGCGCAGTGGACGCCGCCCGCCTCCCAGGCGGTCGAGACGGCGAGCAGCCAGGCGACGGAGCCTGCGGTAGAGGCTCCGATCGACGAGGCCTGAGAGCCGTCGGCCCGGCCATGCCGTCCCCTATTTCTAGCCGGCGGTGATCACCGGTGGCGTCGGCGCGATCCGGATCGAGGCGGCCTTCTCGAGGAGTGGCGTGCCGGACCCGCCGTAGCGCTCCGCCACGATCTCGGCCAGGATCGCCAGGGCGGTCTCGGCCGGCGATCGCCCACCGAGGTCGAGGCCGATCGGACCGTGGAGCCTCGCCAGGTCCGCCTCGTCGACCCCCGCTTCCAGCAACCTCGCCCGGCGATCCGCCTGCGTCTTGCGCGAGCCGACGGCGCCGACGTATCGGCAGCCTCGGCGCAGCGCTTCCACGATCGCCGGCTCGTCGAACTTGACGTCGTGCGACAGGACGGCGACCGCGTCGTTGGGGCCGAGGCCTATCTCGTCGGCCACGTCGTCGGGCCAACCGACGATCAGGCGATCCACGTCGGGGAATCGCTCGGGCGTCGCAAACGCGGGCCTGCCGTCCACGACGACTGTCTCGAACCCGAGCTCTCGAGCGAGCCGCACCAGCGAGCGCGCGACCTCCACGCCACCGACGACGACAAGACGCGGGCGGACCGGGAACACCTCCATGAACAGCGCGCGACCGCCCAGGTCCACGGTCCGGGACAGGCCACGGCGCAACGCTTCCACGGCCGCGGACACCAGCGCCCCATCGAGCTGTGGATCGCCCAGCGTCCCACTCAACTGCCCATCCTGGGTGACGAGCAGCTTGGGATCGGGCGTCGCACCTCGGCCCGGCTCGTGAGGTCCGAACTCGCCCGGTGGTGAATCGGCCGGCAGCACCGTGATCACCGCGGACCCGAGGCCGCCCGCCCCCTGCGATGCCCACGCGGCGTCGACGGCGATGGCCGGGAGCGTCGGTTCGACGAGCACGTCGATCGTCCCGCCGCAGGCGAGCCCAACGTCCCAGGCCTGCTCGTCACTGATCCCATACCGGATCACGCGCGAACGACCGGTCTGACGGGCCTGCCGGATCTCCTCCGCGGCGGCGCCCTCGACGCAGCCGCCGCTGACCGAGCCGGCGATGCGTCCATCGTCCGCGTAGACCAGGACCGCGCCCTCGGGTCGCGGCGCTGAACCGAAGGTCCGGACGACCACCGCTCGACCGATGCCGACCCCGTCGGCCTCCCAGGCCTCGAGCGTCGAGAGCAGCTCCTTCATCGCATCGGTCTCGCGGCGGCCGGATCCACGGCCTGCCGCCCAAGCACGTCTGGCCGGCCATCCACGGGCGGTGAGTCGGCGCCCAGCGCGTGACCGGACGGAATCGCGGCGTGCGCTGCGGCCTCGCTCCCCCGGCGCGTGTCGCCGGCTCGTACGCCACCGAGGATCTCGCCGAGCCGCTCCAGGCTCGCGACCGTCCCCGCCGGCAGGAAGTCGTCGATGTACGGGAAGGCTGCCCGCATCCCGCCGGCAAGGGGCTGGTAGCCGGGCGTGCCCGCAAGCGGGTTGAGCCAGACCTGGCGATGGCTGTGGCGGCGCAGCCTAGCGGTCTCTGATGCAACGAGGGCGGGGTCGCCGCGATCCCAGCCGTCGGACACGACGATGACCACCCCAGACGTTCGTAACGAGCGGCGCGCCCAGCGCTGGTTGAAGGTGCGGAACGAGTCGCCGATCCGCGTCCCGCCCGCCCAGTCGTTGACCGAGTCGGCGACCCGTGCCAACGCCCGATCGCGGTCGCGATCGCGGAGGAGCCGGGTCACGCGCGTCAGCCGGGTCCCGAACACGAACGACTCCGTCCGGACCTCCGACGCCGCCGACAGCGCCTGGATGAACCGCAGCAGGAGCCTCGAATGCCGCTCCATCGACCCCGAGATGTCGCACAGCACCACGAGCGACCGTGGCTCCCGGATCTGCCGGCGCCAGACCCACGTGAGCAGCTGGCCACCAGTGCCAAGGTTTCGTCGGAACATCGCGCGCGGCGCCAGCCGCCGACCGTGCGAATGGAGCTCGTACCGTCGCGTCCGGCGGCGCTCAAGGTTCGGGACGAGCGCGTCGACCAGTCGTTCCGCTTCGCGGAGCTCGGCGGGCGTCATCCGGTCGAACTCCCGGTGCCGGAGGATCTCGCCCCGCGAATACGCGTCGGGGGATGCGACCACGCCATCGATTGGGGTCTTGTCGTCGGCCTCGTCCGTGCCGTCGGTCGGGATCGGTGTGCCGTGGTCTTCGGGTTGCTGCGTGGCCCGCTCCTGCCCGGGATCGGGTGGGGTTGCCCCGAGCGTGGCCTCGTCCGCCGGGACCTCGTCGTCGCGACGCACCGCGTCAGGGCCAGCGTCGAGCGGCAGGTGCGTGGCGCGACGGCGCCACCAGGCATCGAACGCGGCGTCGTAGACCGATCGATCGTCGCGCCGGCGGACGAACACGGCCGCCCCCGCCGCCCGGACCTGTTCGCGGTCGGTGATGTCGACGAGCAGCAGCGCGCGGGCAAAATCGACAGCTGCACCGAGATCGATCGACAGCCGCGCCGCGCGCAACGACCGACCGAAGCCGACCGCCTCACCGAGCAGGCGGCGCCCGTCGACCTCGGGTCCGTATGGCGATCGAACGATGGCGGGGTCGATCATGCGTTGCCTCAGCGGCCGGCGACTGCCTCGGTCAGGAAGCGGCGGGTGCCATCGCCGCGGATCTGGCGGATGTCCTCCTCGTACTTGAGGACGACGCCGAGCGTCTCG
>JBKKCW010000120.1:0-6727 GCA_046712485.1 Candidatus Limnocylindrales bacterium | reverse complement strand
TGTTCTTGTCGAGCGGATCACCCACGCGGATCGTGGCGAGGCGGTCCTTGAGCCGGTCGATGAGTTCGTCCTGGATCGATTCCTGCACGAGGAGGCGCGAACCCGCGCAGCAGACCTCGCCCTGGTTGAAGTAGATACCGTTGACGATACCCTCGACCGCCTGATCGAGGGGCGCGTCGTCGAACACGATGTTGGCGGCCTTGCCGCCGAGCTCGAGCGTGAGCGCCTTGTCCGTCCCTGCCACGCCGTTCGCGATCCGTTTGCCGATCTCGGTCGAGCCGGTGAAGGCGACCTTGTCGACGCCGGGGTGCGTGACCAGCGACATGCCGGTCTCGCCCGGACCCGTGATGATGTTGACGACCCCGGGCGGCAGGTCCGCCTGCCGGCAGACGTCGGCGAAGAGCAGGGCCGAGAGTGGTGTCGTCGAGGCGGGCTTGAGCACGACCGTGTTCCCGGCCGCGAGCGCGGGGGCGATCTTCCAGGACAACATCAGCAGCGGGAAGTTCCACGGGATGATCTGCGCGGCGACGCCCAAGGGCCGGGCGATGCGCCCCGGGAACGCGTACTCGAGCTTGTCCGCCCAGCCCGCGTAGTACCAGAAATGGGCCGCGGCCAAGGGGACGTCGACGTCGCGACTCTCCTTGATCGGCTTGCCCGAGTCCATCGATTCGAGGACCGCGAACTCGCGCGAGCGCTCCTGGAGGATCCGCGCAATTCGGAACAGATACTTGGCGCGTTCCTTGCCTGACAGGTTGCCCCAGCGCCTCGTCTGGGCTCTCCGCGCCGCCTTCACCGCTCTGTCGGCGTCGGCCGCCGTGGCCTTCGCGACGTGTGCCAGCGTCAGCTCCGTGGCCGGATTGACCGTGGCGAACGTGCCACCGGTCGAGGCGGCCACGTCGCGTCCGTCGATGAACAGCCCGTAGCGCTCCATGAGCGTGACGATGTCGCTCGATTCGGGCGCCGGGGCGTACTCCCAGGGGATCGCCTGGCCGTCGCCCAGCGCCCAGCTCGAAGGCGGGCGATCCCCGCTCGGTACGACGCGCCTGTCGGTTTCGGTGACCATGACGGCATTATGGCACCGAGCCCCGGCAGCCCCGTCGTGTAGCCTGCGGGCGTTGCCGCAGTCGTGACCGTGCGACCGAGACGAGCGAGGACCGCCACCGGGATGGAGCGCCTCACCAACGCAATCGAGCTGCTCGACGGACCGCTCGACGATGCGGCCGCGCTGGCTGGCAACCTCCGCGATCTCGCCCGCATCAATCGTCGACTGGGTGGCGCGGACCTGTCGGCGACAGCGATCCGGGCCCTCGCGGCTCATCGCGATGAGCTGACCATGCTGGATGTTGGAACCGGCGGAGCCGACATCCCGGCAGCGCTCATCGCTCGGAGCCGCACCGAAGGCCGGCGGCTGCGAGTCGTCGGCATCGACTCTCGGCCCGAGGTGCTCGCGGCCGCCATCGTCGCTCGCCCGGCGATCCTCGCGATCGAGGGGCTCGAGCTGCGTGTCGGCGATGGACGGGCGCTGCCGTACCCGGATCGTTCCTTCGACGTCGTCCATGCCTCGCTCGTCCTCCACCACATGGAGCCGGACGGCGCGGTCGCGCTCCTGTTCGAGATGGGTCGGGTGGCGCGTCTCGGCGTAGTCGTGAACGACCTGGACCGGAGCCGTATTGGATGGCTCGGCGCATGGTTGATGGGTCACCTCCTGACGCGAAACCGCCTCACCCGTCACGACGCACCCCTCTCGGTGCGACGCGCCTACCGACCGAGCGAGACGACGCGCATGCTTCGCTCGGCCGGTCTGATCCCGGTCCGGACGGTCCGGGGCGCCTTTGGTCAGCGATACGCGGTGGCGGCCTTGGTCGATCGCGAGCACGAGCGGCAGCGGATCGATCCCGACCCGGATCCGCGCGGCGCCGGCGACCGGTGACATCGAGGGAGCGAGTGGACATCGCCGTCGTCGGAGGTGGCCCGGCCGGATCCGCACTTGCGACTCGCCTGGCGGACGCCGGCCGCGAAGTCGTCCTGCTCGAGCGGGCTCCGATGTGGCGTTGGCGCGCGTGCGGTGTGTTCGCGTCACCCGCAGCCCTGGCCGCGCTGCGTCGAACCGGTTTGGATGGCGCCACGATCAGGGCCGTCGCGCGCCCGATCCCTGCCATGCGTGTCGAGACGCCGGCCGGAACCCATTTTCGGCTGACCTACGGGTCGGAGGCAGGTGGCGACATGGCTGTGGGCTTCGATCGGTCCAGGCTCGATCCGGCATTGCTCGAGCTCGCACGGGGACGCGGCGTCGACGTCCGGACGGGCGCCAGGGTCGTCACCGTAGACCTCGAGCGCGGCGAGCTTGCCGTCCAACATGTCGGCGGAGCGCGGAGTGTCGTTCGGGCGTCGGTGATCGTCGGAGCGGACGGACGCCGCTCGGTCGTGGCACATGCGGCTGGGGTCGCCCGGACCCCCGTCCTCGGATCGCGGGCGGGTCTCACCTACCATCTCGAGGAGGTCGACAGCAGGGGCGATCCCGACGCACGCATGTGTGTCCTGCGCGACGGCTACATCGGGATCGCGCCGGTCCCCGGGAGGCGGGTCAACATCGGGATCGTCCTTGGCGAGTCGTGGCGACCACGGCTCGCTCGGTTGGGCGCCGGCGCCGTCACCCGGTCGATCGTCGAATCCGTCGCGTCCGTGAACGGCAACGCCAGCGTGTGGCACCCGGGACGGCTGTGCGACGCCATCGCCGGTGCGGCGCCACTCGGTCATCGCGTCACCAGACGTGCCGGCGAGATCGGCTCAGGTGGGCCCGGCTGGCTCCTCGTCGGCGACGCTGCCGGCTTTCTCGACCCGTTCACCGGCGAGGGAATCCACCGCGCGCTCGTATCGGCGGAACTCGCCGCAGGAGCGCTGCTCGCAGACTCGAAGGGGCGGCCGGCCGCGCTCGCCGCGTACGACAGGCGGATGCGCCGACGGTTTCTCGCCAAGGACGCCGTCTCGTTGCTCGTCCAGACGTTTCTTGCCCGACCCGCCCTGTTCGAATACGCCGCACGGCGAATTGCCTCGCGAACGTCCGTCCGTGCGACGATGGGTCTCGTCATGGGCGACCTGATACCCGCGAGCCGGGCGCTCGATCCGCGCTACCTCGCCGCGCTCCTGGCCCCTTGATCGTGCACACCACGATCGGGATCGACATCGCGGCGCCCGGCCAGCTCGTGTTCGACCTGGCACGTGGGGTCGAACGCTGGGAGCGTCTGCTCCCCCACTACGGCAGGTCCCGGGTCACAGAACGCCGCTCGGACGGCTCCCTGATCGTCGAGTTCACGGCGCGACGACCATTGATCGGCGTGCTGGGGCTCGGCCTGCCGGTCGCCTGGCGATCGCGCACCTGGAGCGACCCGGGACTTCGGCAGCTTCGGTTCGTCCATGTCGCGGGCGCGACCCGTGGGATGGACGTGACCTGGCGCATCGAGGACACGCCGACCGGCTGCCGCGTCTCGATCGACCACGATTTCCGGCCACGCGTCCCGGGGTTTGCGGCGTTCGTCGACCGCTGGTTCACGCGGCCGATCGCCGGCCGCACGCTGGCCACGTTCAAGGCGCTCGCCGAATCGATCGGGGACGCCTCCGCACCCCGGTCGGGGTCCACTCCCGGTCCGCCGACGAAGGGACGGGTATGAAGAGGCAACGGCGGATCTGGATCACGGGGATCGGCCTGATCACGCCGGTCGGCATCGGCGTCGATGCGTTTCGCGCCGGGCTTCGGGCTGGATGCTCACCGGTCAGGCGAATCGATCGCTTTGACGCGAGTCCGTTCCGCAGCCAGGTCGCCGCGCAGGTTGACGACTTCGATCCGCTCGCCTGGATGCCACCCAAGACTGCACGCCAGCTCGATCGGTTCAGCCAGTTCGGTCTCGCCGCCGGCCGCCTCGCCCTCGACGATGCCGGGATGACGCCGGGCGCCGACGGAGCGGCCGCGCCCGAGCGGATCGGGATCTACCTCGGCTCCGCGCTCGGCGGCATCGCCTACGCGGAGGAACAGCACACGCGCTATCTCGAACGAGGGATCCGGCAGGTCTCACCCAACCTCGCTCTGGCGGTCTTCGGCGGGGCGGCACCCGCGAACCTCGGGATCGCCCTCGATGTTCGCGGCCCGATCCTGTCGACCGCGAATTCGTGCGCGTCGGGGGCGGTCGCCCTTGGCGAAGCGCTCGGGGATCTGCGCGAGGGCCGCGTCGATGCGGCAATTGCCGGCGGATGCGAGATCCCGTTGAGCCCGCTCGCCTTCGGTGCGTTCGACATCATCCGGGCGTTGTCGGCCGGCCGGAACGACGATCCAGCGCGGGCCGCCCGGCCGTTCGACCACGAGCGCGACGGCTTCGTCATGGGCGAAGGTGCGGCGCTCCTCGTCCTCGAGGATGCGAAGGCGGCCGAACGACGTGGGGCCGTCCCCTATGCCGAGCTTCTCGGCTATGGCGCGACATCGGATGCGTTCCATATGGTCCAGCCAAGGGGCGACGGACGGGAGGCTGCGCGCGCGGCAACCATCGCCCTCGACAACGCCGGCATAGACGCCTCCGAGATCGACTACGTCAACGCCCACGCGTCATCGACACCCCTCGGTGACATCGCCGAGGCGCGGGCGATCGCCCTCGCGCTGGGCGACCGCGCCGCCACGGTCCCGGTCAGCGGCACGAAGGCGTTGTACGGGCACCCGCTCGGAGCCTCCGGGGCGATCGAGGCGGCCGTCTGCGCACTGGCGATCCGCGACGGTTGGGCGCCGGCGACGGCCAACCTGGTGGAGCCCGACGACGAGATCGCGACGCTTCTGCCGGGGCTGCTGCGGGCCGGGCGGGATGGGACCTACTCGAGGGCGCTGTCCACGTCATTCGGTTTTGGCGGGCTGAACGCGGCGCTGGTGCTGGGCGCCGCTGTAGGCTGATGGGACGCGCGGGTCAGCGCGGACGGGCGACCCCAGGACGCGGAACCAGTGCGGCCGACCCGGCGGAGACCGTCGCCGACGCCGGGATGGTGAACGCGCCTCGCCGGCCCCACGCAAGCGCGCCGAGACCGACGACGAGGGTCAGAATCCCGCCGACGCCGATCGCGAGCGACGACCCGAAATTGGACGCCAAGGCTCCAAACGCGAGCCCGCCGATCGGGATCGAGGCCGAGAAGACCGTCGTATAGACACTCATCACGCGGCCACGGAGGTGATCCGGGACGGCAAGCTGGATCGTCGTGTTGCCCGTCGCCGCCATCAGGATCGCCCCGAACCCGATCAACACCATCAGGCCGAGTGACAACGGAAAGATCCGCGAGACGGCTAGACCGACGGTCGCGACGCCGAGGAGCAGAGCGCCCGTCGCGAGGCGGGTCGGGCGCGGACGGCCACCGAGCACCAGCCGCATGGCCGCGAGCAAGGACCCGATGCCCGAGGCTGCCATGAGGAAACCGAAGCCAGCCGCGTCACTGGCAAGATCGTCCTGGGCAAAGGCGGGGAGCAGCACGCTCCAGTTCATGCCGACCGTCGCGACGATCCCAACGGTCGTCACGGCCAGCAGCACGACGGGCGTCCGGCGGACGTAGGCCAGGCCCTCGACGAGGTTGACCATGACCCCACGCGCCGACGTGGGGCGATCCATCCTGGTGGACAGCTTGAGCTCGTGCTCGTTGATCAACCACAGGCCGACGATCACCGCGACAAAGCTCAGGCCATTGATCGCGAATGCGGCCGCGATCCCGAAGGCGGCGATCGCCAGACCGGCAGCCGCTGGCCCGACGACCCGTGCTCCGTTGAACATCGCCGAGTTGAGGGCCACGGCATTGCCTACGTGGTCGCGACCGACGAGCTCGATCGCGAAGGCCTGGCGCGCGGGCATGTCGACGGCGTTCGCGATCCCCAGCAGGAAGGCGAGCAGGACGATCATCCAGACCTCGACGACGTTGGTGACGACCAGGGCCGCGAGGACGAACGCGAGGACCATCATCGCCACCTGCGCGACGAGGAGCACCTTGCGTTTTGGCAGCGCGTCGGCGAGCACGCCGGCGAACAGCCCGAGCACCATCACCGGCAGAAACTGCGCTGTGGCCACGACGCCAAGCCACAGGGGATCGCCCGTCAATTGCAGGACCAGCCAGGCCTGCGCGATTTGCTGCATCCACGTGCCGATCAGGGAGACCAGCTGACCCCCGAAGAACAGCCTGTAGTTCCGATGGTGAAACGCGGTGACCGCGTCGGCCCCCAGGAGGCGCTCGCGAGAGAAGCTTTCACGGCCGATCATTGGTCCGTCGGCGCGGGACCCGCTGTCGGCCGGTCGGGGCGGTCCGGGTGCGGCGGCGGCCCGCCGTCGAGCTCCGCGAGATGGCGCAGCAGGTGCTCTCGACGCGCTCTGGCGTCGTCGATCATGGTCGCTAGGCGCGCCGCCTTGGTCTCGAGGATCTCGATCTGGCGATCGACCCGGGCGCGGGCGTCGACCAGGATGGCGCGCTTCTCCGCTGGATCGCGGGCCTCGCGGAAACGTTCGCGGTTTCGTTCGCGGGCGGCCTCATCCTCGAGCAGCTGGCGAATCTGGGCCAGGGAGAAGCCGGCGTCATCGCGAAGGCTGCGGATGAACAACAGGCGCTCGAGGTCGGACTGGTCGTAGAGCCGGTAGTCTCCGCCCGATCGAGCCGCGGGTTCCAGGAGACCCACCTCCTCGTAGTAGCGGATCGCGCGTGTCGTCAGACCGGCCTCGGC
>JBKKCW010000119.1:0-2660 GCA_046712485.1 Candidatus Limnocylindrales bacterium | reverse complement strand
TGTGAGGGGGCTGCGTGACGCGCACAGCCTCGACGCGATCGGTGCGGAGGCCGAATTCGTGATCGAGGCCGCGCTCGAGGATCTCGAGCTCAAGCGAACGATCTTCGCGGCCCTCGATGCCGGTGCGCCGCCAGCCGTCGTCCTTGCGACCAACACCAGTGCACTGTCGGTCAGCGCCATCGCCGAGCGGACCCGCCATCCCGAACGTGTCATCGGGCTGCATTTCTTCAACCCGGCGCCGGTGATGCCGCTGGTGGAGGTCGTCGTTCCCCGCCGGACCTCCGCCGCGACCGTCGAACGCGCGATCCGGCTCATGGAGGCGTGGGGCAAGACCACGGTCCAATGCGCCGATACACCGGGATTCATCGTCAATCGCGTCAACCGGCCGTTCACGATCGAAGCGCTGCGCCTGCTCGAGTCCGGTCAGGGGACGGTCGAGGAGATCGACGAGGCAATGCGCGCCGGCGGGTTCCCAATGGGCCCGTTCGAGCTGATGGACCTCGTGGGTCTGGACGTGAACCTGGCAACCGCCCGCGGCGTCTGGGAGCCGCTCGGCCGACCCGAGCGGCTACGTCCCTCGTCGATCCAGGAGGACATGGTCGCCGAGGGTCGTCTCGGACGCAAGACGGGGATTGGGTTCTACCGATATGTCGATGGCCGACGTCAGGGCGTCGCGCATGTATCCGGTACCGGGGCAGCCGCTCCAATGGACGCTGACGCCATCCGTGCCCGGATCCTCACAGCCATCGACACGGAAGCGCGTGCAGCGGTGGCCGATGGGGTCGCGTCGGCCGAAGACATCGATCTCGCGATGCGCGCCGGCGCGGGGCACCCCGTTGGCCCGTTCGAACGATTCGCCACTGGTGGATCGACAGCCGGCTGACGACCCGGTCGGCACCCATGCACCGGAGTGGTCGCGGGCCTCGGCCTACAATCGACCGATGAGCCGAGATCCGCACCGCCAGCTTCGCGATGCCTGGATCATCGAGGCCGTCCGCACGCCGATCGGTCGCTATGGCGGTGCCCTCGCGTCCGTGCGACCCGACGATCTCGCCGCGGCGGCGATCCGCGCCCTCGTCGAACGATCCGCGATCGACCCTGGCCTGATCGAGGACGTGATGCTCGGCTGCGCCAACCAGGCCGGCGAAGACAATCGGAACGTCGCGCGCATGGCGGCGCTGCTTGCCGGGCTTCCGGTCGAGGTCGGCGGTCTCACCCTCAACCGCCTGTGCGGCAGCGGCCTCCAGGCAATCAACTCGGCGGCGCACGCGATCGCCGTGGGCGATGGCGACGTGTTCATCGGCGGTGGCGTCGAGTCCATGACCCGGGCGCCGTACGTGATGGCCAAGGCCGAGGCGGCCTGGGATCGGGGGGCGCGCGAGCTGCAGGACACGACGCTTGGCTGGCGGTTCCTCAACCCCGAGCTCGCCAGGCTCCACTACCCGTATTCGATGGGCGAGACCGCCGAGAACGTAGCCGAGCGCTGGGAGGTGGGTCGCGACCTGCAGGACGCATTCGCCCTCGCCTCGCAGCAGAAGGCTGTCGCCGCGATCGATGCGGGTCGGTTCGATGACCAGATCGTGCCGATCCAGGTGCCGCAGCGGAAGGGCGATGCGATCGTCGTGTCTCGCGACGAGCACCCGCGCGCGGACACCACCGCCGAGGCGCTGGGCCGGTTGCGCCCCGCGTTTCGCGACGCTGGCACCGTCACCGCCGGCAATTCGTCCGGGATCAACGACGGCGCGTCGGCAGTGCTGCTGGTCGAGGCGATGCGTGCACGGGAGCTCGGGCTGCGACCGATGGCCCGCGTCGTGTCAACGGCTGTTGCCGGGGTGGATCCCGCGATCATGGGCATCGGGCCGGTACCCGCCACACGCAAGGCGCTGCAGCGCGCCGGGATCACGGTCGACGACCTCGACCTCATCGAGCTCAACGAGGCCTTCGCGTCACAATCGATCGTGTGCATCAACGAGCTGGGTCTGGACCCTGCCAAAGTCAACGTGAACGGCGGCGCGATTGCCCTTGGCCACCCGCTTGGGATGAGCGGCGGTCGTCTGGTCACGATGCTCGCCCACGAGCTGCGGCGAACGAATGCCCGGTACGGTCTCGCGACGATGTGCATCGGGGTGGGGCAGGGGATCGCGACCGTGATCGAACGGTTCGACGGCTAGCGCGACGAACGTGGGATGGCTTTCAGCTCCGATGTAATGGCCGTGCAATGTTCGCCCGATACGGTTCGCGACAAGGAACCCTCGGACGGTCGACTCTGGGGAGTCGCGTGCCCCCGGACGAGGGTTCCTACGCCGCGCGCCAGCACCCGTCATCATGAACCGATGAACATTGCTGGTACGGCGCCGGTCCTCGAGCTCGAGCGAGGGTTTGTCATCGCCTCCGGGATCGAGTGCTCGGCGCCTGTCATCGCCGGCGGCATCCGCCAGGACGAGCTCCGCAAGACCGGCCACTGGGAGCGTGTCAACGAGGATCTCCAGCTCGTCGCCGCCACCGGGATCCGGTTCCTGCGCTACGGCATTCCCTTCCATGTCGTCGGCGCCGATCCGGTCCGGCTCGACTGGGCCTGGACCGATCGCGCGATGGCGGCGCTGCGCGAGAACGGGATCGAACCGATCGTGGACCTCCTCCACTTCGGGCTGCCCGACGAC
>JBKKCW010000118.1:0-4491 GCA_046712485.1 Candidatus Limnocylindrales bacterium | reverse complement strand
CTCCAGGAGCGCCGTTTTGCCGATCCCAGCCTCACCGCGAAGGACCAGCGCGCCGCTTCGGCCGGTCTGGGCGGACTCGAGCAGGGCCGTGATCTGGGCCTCTTCGACTGTCCGGCCGAGCAGCATTGCGCGAATGGTATCCCCGTTCTCCGGGGGAGATCTGCGGAGCGCGCCGCGCTTCGCGTTCGCAACAGGGGCGAGTGTGCAACGTAAATCCCACCCGTCGGCGTGCCGCCCGTCACATCACGAGGCGTAGGGTTCCGATACCATGCAGCGCCGTCCGGCGCGAAAGGAGTCTGGCCATGAGCGATCGAACCCTCCCCGAGGATCACCACCGCGACGACGCGACGACGTCTGACCCTTCCGCTTGGGGCGAACCCGCGGCATCGAAGCCCGGTTCGACTCAGCCGGCGCGGGAGCCTGCCATCGGGCAACTCGAAACGATCATCGAGAACCTCGCGAGCTATGCGACGCCGGTCCTTCGAGAGATCGCCGCCCGAGCGGCCGAGCTCGCCGCCAAGGCGGGTCAGGCAGCTGGACCGTTAGCGCACAAGGCAGCCGAGAAGACCGAAGAGGTCGGCGGCCGGCTGGCGACGAAAGGTCGCGAAGTGGCGTCCGACCTGCGACGGGATGCATCTGCAATCGGGTCCGACGGCGATGAGATGACCACGAGCGACGTCACCCAGACCCCTGAAGCCGAGGAGGCTGGCCTGCCCCAGCGTTGATGGCCACAGGCAACGCTGCTCAACAAGGAGACCGGCGATGGACGATTTCACGCGAATGCTCAACGGACTCGAGGATCCGTCCGGGAGGCCCGGAACGCCAGCCCCCGCGACTGCCCTGACGGGACTCGCCTCGGGGATCAGTGCGCAAGGTGGCATCGACGGACTCCTGGGCAAGCTTCGCCAGGCAGGATTCGGCGGGCAGGTCGACTCCTGGATAGGTCGCACCGCCAACGAGACGATCCCGCCACAGCAGCTCGGGAGCGCCCTCGGTGATGAGACCGTCCAGAAGCTGTCGGCGAGCTCTGGCTTGTCCATCGCGTCTCTCCTGCCGTTGCTCGCTGCGTTCCTGCCACAGATCGTCGACATGCTCACGCCCACAGGAGAGGTACCGACTGGTGGCGTGAACGAAGCGGCGAAGAACAGTGGCCCCGACCTCGGTGGGCTGCTCGGCGGGCTGCTCGGCTCCGGTGGTCGGGCTGGAGCCGGGGGTTCCAGTGGGATGCCAGATCTCGGTGGATTGCTGGGCGGTAGGCTCGGGGACGATCAGAAACGCTAAGGCCGGGCCGTTGTTCCGAAACCCAGCTCTGACTGTTAGCCAGGGCTAACAGTTTCCGTCAGGCACAAACGGACTGTCCACGACGAGCTGACAGATGGCTCGAGCCGTTGCATTCATTGCGGCCACGTCCGACGAGATCGTCGTGAGCTGGTTCTCCAGGCCATCGAGCCGCGCTTCGACCGCCGACAGATCGGCCGGGCCACCACTCGACCGCTCGACCATTTGGCGGAGCTGCGCAATGTCATCGCGAAGCTCGGCGACATCCGCCCGGAGCGATGTGACTGCCGGCGCTCCGTCCTCGGCGGTGGGCAGCGGGCGGAGCAGCAGAGCGGCCACCAAGGCCAGGGTGACGAGCCCGACGGCGAGCGTCACAGAAGCGATCAATTTTCCCTGTGTGTCCATGTCAACCTCCGGCGGGGCTCAGGCCTGGGCGACGGTCCGTGCGTCCGGGCGGCCTCGTAGCCCGACTGTACGCGGCGAGCTCTGTGTGGTTCGGGGCGTTGAACAGCGGTCTCAAGGTGTCTCGAAGCCGACCACCCTGACATGGACCTCACCCTCCGGCTCCCCGCTGAACCCGAGCACCAGAGCCACCTCGCTGCCGGCCGCGAGGAGGTCTATGGCGAGTTCGCTTGACTCCTCCTTGCCGGAGACGTCGGCGGTGCCCTCGACAACGATCGAGACTGCCGCAGTTCCGCCTTCGTTGCGCACCGTCAACGGGACGAGCCAACCGCCGTCCGGTCCGTGCGCTGCCTCCGCGGTTGCGACCTCCGCCCGAATCAGGGCAGGGCCGCTAGTTGAGAAACCAGCCACCAGCAGGTAGCCCACGAGTACGACCACCCCAGCGACGCTGATCGCGAGGATCGCCCACTCGAGCCAGTTGCGCTTCATGCGGAAGACCCCTCCGTTTCTGCCGAATCGCCGCGGACCAACAGTCGACCGGCGGCCGAGCCAAAGGACGCCGCCGTCCCGAGCATCACGACGTATCCAACAAGGGCCCGCAGCCCGAGACCGTCGCTGAGCCCGAACGCAAAGACGAGGACGAACGACACGATCAGGGCGATGGCATAGGCGGCGATGGTCTCGCCGACCGGGTGGTCGATGGGCCCGTGGCGAAGCGCGGCCACCCGCCACCCGCCGTGCCCACCGGGCAGTTCCACGACGAACACGATGGCGAGGCTGATGACCAGGCTCGCCACGACGACCAGGAGGAGCAGGGGGACGTCGGCCTCGGAGCCCAGGTGCCGGACCTCGTCAGTCGGACTCACATTCAGCGCGAAATAGAGCGCGCCGCCGGCGGCCACGAATAGCCGACCGACCGAACCGACCGGCTCGTGCCCGCCGCCTTCCTCGGGCTCGCTGAGCACCGTCGAAGCGAGGGCCGTTCCGAACGCGACGGGGATCGACAGCAGACCGATCCGGCCGGCGAGGGTCGGCAGCCCGAGTTCGGGCTCCAGACGCCCGAGCAGATACAACATTCCTGTGGCGATGACGATCGACAGGCCCAAGCCCTGCACGGCATCGATCAGGAGTTCGACCCAGGTGCGCTCGCGACGGAAGCCGCTGACCGCGTTGAACCCGACCACGACCACAAACGCCAGGCCGAACAGGAGAAGAAGCTTCAGCGGCGGCAGCGTAGCGCCGTGGTCCCACATCTCCATCGTCCAGAGGAGCGGGAGACCCACGAACAGGCCACCGACCGCTGCCCGCAGGTGGTCGCGAGCTGTCTCGCCGATCGACCGACCCTCGCCACCGTCGCTGCTCTTGCGAGACTTGTCCACCGACACCTCCCAAGGGTACTGTCGCAACCGAACCCGGCGAGATCGGGATGGCCCCGATTGCCTCCCTATCGTGACCGTTCAGCAACCAGCTCCATTGCCCGGCGGATCCCGAGCGAGACGTCGACCGCTTTCGGGCCGTCGAGATTGGCAGCATAAGGACTTGGCGGGGCCACCGATCGCGACGAGGGCTAGAGTTGGCGAGATGTGCACCCGATTCCTCGTGCGGGTCCGACGCTGGGCACCCACTGGCCTGGCGGCGCTGTTCATCGGCAGCGGCACGCTCCACCTCCTCGTACCAGATCGCTTCCTCCCGTTGGTTCCCGGTGGATTGCCGGCACGAAACGCGATCATCGTCACCAGCGGGATAGCGGAACTCGTATGTGCAGGCGGGCTTCTCTTTGGCGCACGTTGGGCGAGCCCCGCCAGCGCACTCCTCTTGTTCGCAATCTTTCCCGGGAACGTGGCGTTCGCCGTCGGGGTCACGGCCGACTCCGCCTCGTCACGCCTCCTCGTCATCGCGGCGTGGGCGCGTCTGCCGCTCCAATTGCCGCTTGTCTGGGCCGCCCTGCAGGCCCGGGACTCCCCGAGCGCGAGGCGTGGCGGTTCGGACCGACGTAGGCACTAACGACATCTGCGGTGCCCGCGCGCACCCAGTACCTTCGTCCCGAACGCGTCGAGTACTAACGGGGCGCCGGGAGCCGCGTTGTCAGGTCATGGGCATTCTTCGCCAGGGATCGTTGGTCGCACGTTCGATGGTTGAGGGCGCGGCGGCATGATCGGCGTGCTCAACGTACGCGGAAAGACCGTCAAGGCGGCTTTGGACGACTGGCGATGGCGCCGGCGGATGCGGGCGTGGCAGCGCGCGGATTTTGTCACCATGGCCGAGGAGGCCTCTCGCCGACAGCTCGGACGCGGCCTGACGGCCGAGGAGCTGGAACGCGTGCTCCGACGCTATCGGGGCGAGCTATAGCAGCCCTTGGCCTACCCATTCGGAAGGCCGGATCTAGTCGCCGATACCACGCGTGGGCAAGACCCTGGAGTGATTCCCCACGCTCCTGACTTGAGCGACGGTTCGCCCGTGGACATGTCAGGGCGGCAATTGCGTATGGGCGTCCTCGTGGGCTTACTCGCGGGAGCGGCGGTCACCCTACTGCTGCAAACGCTGAACGGGATGCCCAAGCCTTTGTAGGACGCGTCGAAACGACGACGTCCTCGCGGCGGCCGGCGATGACCCGGCCGACAAGCCTCTCGCTGCGCCCGTCGCCGTAGACATCAGCGGTGTCGATGAAGTTCACCCCGAGCTCCAGCGCGCGCTCCATCGCCGCGATCGAATCCGCGTCGTCGACCGGGCCCCAAGCGTCGCCACCGATCGCCCACGCGCCGAACCCTATCTCGGAGACGCGGATGCCCGTCCTGCCTAGCTCTCGATACT
>JBKKCW010000117.1:0-9032 GCA_046712485.1 Candidatus Limnocylindrales bacterium | reverse complement strand
GGACGGCCGCCCCACGCGCCGATGGCGTAGGCGATCAATGCCCCGACGGTCGCCCCGATCGTCCCCGCAAGTACGACCAGGAAGTAGTTCCATGGCTGCCCGGTGAGTGGCTCCGTGGCCGCCTGCTGTCCCACCAGGAACCCCGCGAACGGCAGGACAAGCTCAGACGGAATGGGGATGATGACGCTCTCGATGGCGACCCACAGGGCGACGCCGAGATAGCCGACCGCTTCGTAGATCTGGGTGACCAGATCGCGGACCGGGCCGTTGAGGAAGTCGAACACGGCCGGCAGCATAGCCGACTATCCTCGGCACGGTGAGTAGCCAGGAGGTCCGGGGTCCGAGCGGCCACGCAGGCACGATCGTCCTGACCGGAGCCGATCTGACCATCCCAGACGTGGAGGCCGTCGCACGCCGCGGTGCGGCCGTGGCGCTCGACGATGACGCCCGCGGCCGGATGCAGGAAGCCCGCGAGGTCATCGAAGGCCTCGTCGCTGACGGCGCCGTCGTCTATGGCGTCACGACCGGGTTCGGCGACCTCGCGTCCGTGTCCATCCCGGCCACAGATGCCGCGCGGCTCCAGGAGAACCTCCTGATGAGCCACGCCGCGGGCGTGGGACCGCCGTTCCCGCGCGAGATCGTGCGGGCGATGCTCCTGCTTCGAGCCAACACGCTCGCGCTCGGTCACAGCGGTTGCCGGCCGCTCCTCGTCGATCGCCTGCTCGATTTCCTCCGTCTCGGGATCCATCCGGTGGTGCCCGAACAGGGCAGCCTCGGAGCGTCCGGCGACCTCGCCCCGCTGGCCCACCTCGCGCTGCCCCTCATCGGGCGTGGTCAGGCCGAGCTCGACGGGGCCATCGTTCCAGGGCTCATTGCCCTCCGCGAGGTCGGGCTCGAACCGCTCGATCTCGGGCCGAAGGAAGGCCTGGCGCTCCTCAACGGCACGCAGATGATGAGCGCGATCGGCGCACTGCTCCTTGCCGATGCCGACCGGCTGGTCCGCAGCGCGAGCGTGGTCGCCGCGATGAGCGTGGAGGCACTGCTCGGGACGGACGTCGCATTTGCCGCGGCGTATCAGCTGGCCCGTCCGCACCCCGGCCAGATCGCGGTGGCGACCGAGCTGCGGCACCTCCTCCGGGACAGCGACCTCCAGCGCAGCCATCACGGGCATTCCCACAAGGTCCAGGATCCGTATTCGTTGCGCTGCGTGCCCCAGGTGCACGGCGCGGTCCGGGACGCGCTCGATCATCTCCGCCGAGTCCTGGACATCGAACTCAATTCCGCGACCGACAACCCGCTGGTCTTCGCCGGCGGCGGCGTCGCCGACCCGGACACGATTGCGACGGGTGGCGGTCGCGTGATCAGCGGCGGCAACTTCCATGGGGAGCCGGTCGCGCTGGCGCTCGATTTCGCCAAGCTCGCGCTGTCCGAGCTCGGTGCGATCAGCGAGCGGCGGACGGCGCTGCTCGTCGACCCGCGGCTCAACGGCGGGTTGCCGGCCTTTCTCGCAACCGCCTCCGGCGTCGACTCCGGCATGATGATCCACCAGTACACGGCCGCCGCCCTCGCATCCGAGAACAAGGTGCTTGCCCACCCCGCCTCGGTCGACTCGATCCCCACGAGCGCAAACCAGGAGGATCACGTCTCGATGGGCTCGGTCGCCGCGCGGCACGCCCGGATGGTGCTGGAACATGTCGAACGGATCGTTGCGATCGAGTTGCTTGTGGCCGCCCAGGCGCTCGAGCTTCGGTTGTCGGGCGTAGATGGCAGGCACGGCACGGCGGCGGGTGGCTCGCGCTCTGACGAGGCCTCCGAGCTTGCCCCGGGCAAAGGGGTTGCCGAAGCGCTCGCGCGCCTTCGCGCCACCGTCCGGCACCTCGATGGGGACCGCGAGCCTGGGCCAGACCTCGCGGCGGCGTTCGAGCTCGTGCACGCGGGTGGTCTCGTCGATCTCGTCAGCCGGGCCGTCTGAGGGTCGCCTGCCGATGCCTCGGTCGCGCCGTAGACTCGTCCGCGATGGATGACATCCGGGTGGTCGACGTCGTCGATGACGCGACCTTCCGGTTGGTCCCGCCATGCGCCGACCCTGGCTTCGACCACCGGTCGTGCGACTACTGGGAAGACGCCGATCGCGGATCCAGGGCCGCTCGACTGGCCTGGCTGGAGCCCGAGGTGGCTGTTCGAGACGCCTCGCCCCGACGAACCGCGGCCCCGAACCCGTTCCTCGCCGATCTCGAGGCTTCGGGCCCGCCGCCCGCCAACCCGTTCGCGGCCAGACGCCCCAACCCATTCCTCGCTCCTGACGACGACGACCTGAACGTGCCCGCCGTGAACCCATTTGCCCCACCTCCGCGCGAGCGCCCAAACCCCGGCCCGGACGCGCCACGGAAGCTCCAGCTGCTCGGCCGGGGTCTTGGGGTTGCGGGGTCCTACGCCAAGGTGCTCATCCGCGGCGATGCTCCGGCCGTCTACGCCCAGTTCGGGCCACTGACGGCCTACCCGCGGGCCCAGCGCACCCGGGATCTCTACCCGGCGCTGCCCGATTCCCCGCTCCCGGCGGTCATCACCTGCATCGCATCGACCGCGGAAGCCCGGCACCTGGGCCTGGCCCAGCGGTTGGTCGAGGTCGTTTGTGAGGATCTCGAAGCCCTGGGTTTCACGGCCGTCGAGACGTATCCCGAGATCGGCGCACGGCCTGACGCCACCAGCGCTGCGACCCCGGCCTTCTGGGAACTGGTCGGGTTCGTCCGCGCGATCGACGACGCCCGGTTCCCCGTCATGCGCCGGGAGTTCGAATGAGATCGGATCGAGGGTCCGTCGTCAAGATTCTGGTCGCCGCCGCGGCGGTGGCCCTGGCCGTCGCCGCGTGCGGCCCGACTCCGCCTCCGACGACGGCCGCGCCAACGGAGCCCCCGGTCAGTCCCACGCCGATCGCGTCGACGTCCCCATCGCCGTCGGCGGCGCCATCCCCGTCGGTCGCGATACCACCATCGTTGCCGCCTGACGTCGCGGTCGATCCGGGTCTCCTCGAAGTGCTCCCCGCCGAGATCGAAGGGATCGCGCTCGAGCCAGACCCCGACACCGCGGCAGGGATCGCCGCCGACCCGCTGCTGGCTGCGTCGGCCCTCTCGATCGTGGTGGGGCTCGCCGCATCGCCCTCACTCGAGGCTGACGATCTGGCAGTCGCGGCCGTCATCCGGCTGCGGCCGGACGTCTTCGACGAAGCGTTCTACCAGGAGTGGCGTGACACGTACAACGAGGCCGCCTGCGAGGTCACGGACGGCGTGGAAACCGAGACGTCCACCGAGATTGGCGGGCACACGACGTATGTCGGGCTGTGCGCTGGAGGGGTGGAGACCTTCCATACGTACCTCGAGGACCAGGGCTTCATCGTGTCGGTCACCTCGACCGGCGACCGTCGTCTCGGCGAGCAGGTCATCGCCGGCATCGCGAGCTAGCCTTGCCACGATGTCCAGCCACCCCGGCGCCCAGCCGATGATCGGCGCACGGCCGGTTCGCGCTCCTCGTGGCAGCGAACTGTCCTGTCGCGGCTGGGAGCAGGAAGCCGTCCTGCGCATGCTGATGAACAACCTCGACCCGGACGTGGCGGAGGATCCGGACAATCTCGTCGTGTATGGCGGGACCGGTCGTGCTGTTCGGAGCTGGGCGGCGTTCGATGCCATCGTTCGTGAGCTCCGTCGGCTCGAAGCGGACGAGACCCTGCTGATCCAGTCGGGCAAACCCGTGGGCGTCGTCCGGACACATCCATGGGCCCCGCGTGTGCTCATCGCCAACTCCAATCTCGTCGGCAAATGGGCGACCTGGGAGCACTTTCGAGCGCTCGAACGCGTCGGGCTGATGATGTACGGCCAGATGACCGCGGGGTCCTGGATCTACATCGGCACGCAGGGCATCCTCCAGGGCACGTACGAGACCTTCGCGGAGGCTGCGCGCCAACACTTCGGCGGGACGCTCCGCGGCCGGATCGTGCTGACCGCCGGGCTCGGCGGAATGGGCGGCGCGCAGCCGCTTGCCGTGGCCATGAACGAGGGAATCTGCCTCGCGATCGAGGTGGACGAGGCGCGCGCTCGGCGCCGGTTGGACATCGGGTACGTGGATCGCCTGACCGCCGATCCGGGCGAGGCGTTGGCCTGGGCCCGGGGCGCGGCGGCTCGCGGAGATGCGCTCTCGATCGCGCTCGTCGGAAACGCGGCGGAGATCGAGCCGGCCTGGGCGGCGGCCGGTGAGCGGTTCGACATCGTCACCGACCAGACATCCGCTCACGACGCGCTCGGTGGCTATGTGCCGGCCGAGATCGGCCTCGTTGACGCGATCCGGCTCCGTGGCAGCCAGCCTGACGAGTACCAGCACCGAGCCCGCACGTCGATGGCCGAGCATGTCCGGGCGATGCTGGCGTTCCAGGCCGCTGGATCGGTCGTGTTTGACTACGGGAACAACCTGCGCGCGCAGGCGCAGGAAGCTGGTGTCAAGGACGCCTTCGCCTATCCGGGGTTCGTGCCGGCCTTCATCCGTCCACAGTTCTGCGAGGGTCGCGGTCCGTTTCGCTGGGCTGCCCTGTCAGGTGATCCGGCTGACATCGCCCGAACCGATCGAGCCATCCTCGAGCTCTTCCCCGATGACGCGGGCCTCCAACGCTGGATCGTGATGGCGGGCGCGCGCGTGCCGTTCCAGGGGCTCCCGGCGCGCATCTGCTGGCTCGGGTACGGCGAGCGTGCGCGGGCAGGACTCGCCTTCAATGAGCTTGTCCGGAGCGGCGAGGTCAGCGCTCCGATCGTCATCGGGAGAGACCACCTCGACGCCGGATCTGTGGCGTCGCCCAACCGTGAGACGGAGTCCATGGCGGACGGCTCCGATGCCGTGGCCGATTGGCCGCTGCTCAACGCCATGGTCAACACGGCCGCCGGGGCGACCTGGGTCTCGATCCATCACGGCGGGGGCGTGGGGATCGGGTACTCGCAGCACGCTGGGATGGTCGTGCTGGCCGATGGCACAGCCCTGGCGGCCGAGAAGCTCGCGCGCGTCCTGACGACCGATCCGGCGATGGGCGTGCTTCGCCACGTGGACGCGGGGTACGAACGGGCGATCGAGGTTGCCCGAGAACGCGGCGTGCGCGTCCCGATGCTGGACGAGGGCTGACCGGTTCACTCGGGTGCACACATGCACGGTGCGGCCCCGCCCATCGGCAGCGGGCCGCGCGGGCTAGCATCTCGGAGTGCTGATCGAGTCCGTCCCGAACGTCTCGGAAGGGCGGCGACTTGACGTCGTCGAATCGATGGCCGCCGCCATCGAATCGGTGCCCGGTGTCTACCTGCTCGATCGGACGAGCGACGCCAGCCACAACCGCTCGGTCTTCACCATGGCCGGCGACGACGGGCCGGTGCAGGAGGCCCTGGAACGGCTGGTCGAGACTGCGATCCATGAGATCGACATGGGGACCCACCGCGGCGAACACCCGAGAATCGGAGCCGTTGATGTCATCCCGTTCGTCCCGCTCGCAACCACGACGCTCGAAGACTGCGTGGACCTCGCTCGCACATTCGGTCGCCGTCTTGCCGAGAAATTCGAATTGCCCGTGTACTTCTACGCCAACGCGGCTACGCGCCCCGAGCGGACGAAGCTTGCCGACGTCCGTCGAGGCCAGTACGAGGGGCTGCGCGAAGATATCTCGCAGCACGGTCGTGAGCCCGACGCCGGCCCGGCTCGCCTCCATCCGTCGGCCGGTGCCGTCGCGGTCGGTGCTCGGCCCTTTCTGATCGCCTATAACGTCAACATTGCCTCCGACGACGTCGAGCTGGCGAAGCGCATCGCCCGCCGCGTACGCGAGTCGGGCGGCGGACTGCCAACGGTCCAGGCGAACGGCTTCTGGATCGAGGAGCTCCGCAGGGCGCAGGTGTCGATGAACCTGCTCGACTTCAAGACGACGCCCCTCTGGCTCGTCTGGGACACGGTCCGCGATGTGGCTGCCGAGGATGGTGTCGAGCTCGTCGAGTCGGAGCTGATCGGCCTCGCGCCGCTGGCAGCATTCCTCGCCGTGGCCGACCGGGCGGGTGCTCCGCCGGAGGATCCGGTCGAGCGACGATTGGCCGCCGCCGCCGGCTATCTGCGACTGCGCGACTTCTCGCCGATGCAGGCCCTGGAGCTTCGCCTGGACGCGGCTCGATCGATTGATGCCGGGAGCCGCGACCCTGGCCGGACGCGGTGACAAGCGGCGGTTTTCGGGTCATCGAGGGCGGTCGGAGCGACGAACCGACGCCGGGCCTGCTCGTCGTTGGGGCGGCCGAGGTCGCGACCCTGGAGGGTGGGCTCCGAAGCGGCGCACGCCAGGGCGACGTGGCGCGGCTCACGGCCGCCGACGTCGGCGGCTCGGCCGCGTCGGAGGCTCCGGTCGTGGCCTGCTGGGAGGGACGAATAGCCGCTGTGGGGCCGCGAACCGCCGTCGAACGCTTGCTGGAGGCCGAGGGATACCCGCTCGGGCGCTTCGCGCGTCTCGACGCGGCGGGCGGCACCGTCACACCAGGCTTGATCGACCCTCACACGCACCTGCTCTTCGCGGGCTCCCGGGAGGGTGAGCTGGTGCTTCGACAGCGCGGGGCCGGGTACCTCGAGATCCTCGGGGCCGGTGGTGGAATCCTCTCGACCGTCGCCGCCACCCGCGCTGCGACAACTGACGCGCTGCTCGCCCACGGTCGGCGGTGGCTCGAGGAGATGCTCGGTCACGGGGTGACGACCGTCGAAGCGAAGTCCGGCTACGGGCTCGATCTCGAGACGGAGATCCGGCTCGTTGAGGCGGCCCACCGGCTCGGCACGGAAGGACCGATCGACGTCATCCCGACGTATCTCGGCGCGCACGCTGTGCCGCCCGAGTTCCGCTCGCGACCCGACGGGACCGAGGCGTACGTCCGTTCGGTCATCGACGAGCAGCTCCCCGGGATCGCGGCGCACGGGCGTGCCCGGTTCTGCGACATCTTCTGCGAGGAAGGCGTCTTCAGTGCCGACCAGTCGCGTCGGGTGCTGCAGGCGGCCGCGAGCTTCGGGATGACGCCGCGGCTCCATGCCGACGAGCTCGCGCCATCGGGCGGCGCGGAGCTCGCGGCGGAGCTGGGCGCGGCGTCGGCCGACCATCTGGCGATGCCGTCGGAGGAGGGCATCGCTGCGCTCGCGCAGGCGGCTGCGGACGATCGCGCCGTGGTGGCGACGCTGCTCCCGGCCACGAACTGGTTCCTCATGAAGGAACGCGGTGCACCAGCCCGGACCCTCATCGAGCGCGGCATCCCGGTCGCCCTCGGCACGGACTTCAATCCGGGGACCTCACCGACGGCCAGCTTGCCGCTGGCCATGACCGCGGCCTGTCTCGAGCTCCGCATGACACCGGACGAGGCGCTGGCAGCGGTCACCATCAACGCCGCCCGCGCCGTCGGGCTCGAAGAGGAAATCGGCTCGCTCGAACCTGGCAAAGTGGCTGACCTGGTGATCTGGCGCGTGCCGACATCGGCGCAGATCCCCTACTGGCCCGCCGCCGATCTGGTTCGAACCGTGGTCAAGCGCGGCAGGGTCGTCCTCGACCGCTCCTGAATGACGCTCGCCCGGATCGTCCGGGCGCGCGTTGCGCGTCTATGCCTGCTTGCCGCGTGACTCGAGATAGACCGTCGTCGTCTCGGTGGGCAGACTCGAGGCGGTCACCTGCAGCTTGGGCTGCATCGCCGGTTCAGCGCCCATCTCGTGGAAGAAGCGCTTGAGCGCCTCGGCGCAGTCGGCGTCGTCGTCGCAGACCGCCATGGGCACGACGATCCGCGGATCCAGTTGGGCAACCAGTTCCGCGGCCTGGCTGGGTGTCAGCGATCCGCCGAGGGGCACGCACACGATGTCCACGGGTCCGATGTCCGCGAGCTTCTCCTCCGACAGGAGGTGACCGATGTCGCCCAAATGGATGGTGTGGACGCCGTCGAGCTCCACGGCGAATGAGACCTGCCTGCCGGCCTCCGCTCCACGCGCATCGTCCCTGTAGGTCCGGACCCCAGTGATGAGGACCTCCTTGACCTCATACTCACCGGGCCCGTCGAGCACGAAGGCGTCGTCGAGGCTCGATGGCAGGAGGGTCCGCCCGTCGCGCGACGGTTTTCCTTTCGCCCGTGGTAGCGGGGCGTCGTCCGGGTGGCTGAAAATGACGATGTCGCCGGTGACGCCGCGACCCGTCGGTCCGACCACCGACTGAAAGGGATCCGCCACGACCACGGCATCCTTGCCGCGCAGACGCACGCACGTCCGCCCGTACCAGGTGAGTTCCATCGGTCCGATTCTGACACAGCGTCATGCTCTGCCGCTCCATCGACGGCTCCTGCCGGCTGGACCGGACAGGATGCCGGGGTCGGCGGGATGTCGCTTTCTTAACCGGATGGCGACTCGGCCCTGAATGCGTGCGCCGTAGCGTAGGCATTGGACGAACCCAAAAGGTTCCTTCCTCCCTCCCTCCGACCGGAGGCGCCGATTGGGCAGGCGCCTCCGGTCCCTCATTTTCTGGGAAGTGCCTGTGGCGCACGGCGGCGCCATTGAGTGGGTCGTCCCTGGCGCCGATTCTCATGACTTGCGCCGGCGGCGGCGCCGGCACGCCTTCGGAGGGCTCGTCCGTCGGGCTCGTGCGACAATCGCCGCCATGTCCCATATGCGTCACCGCGTGGCACGTCGGCCGCTGACCGGGCTCGGCGGGATCGTGTTGACAACGATCCTGCTCATGGGTTGCGGCACAAATGTGCCGTCTCCGACGCCGTCCCCCTCGCCGACGCCAAGCCCCTCCCCAACAGCGGCGAGCTCGGTTTCCCCGTCTCCGTCGGCCAGCCCTGCCTCGAGCGCCGAAGCCACCGCGATCTACGACGCCATCGAGGACCAGGTCATCGCCATCCGGGGCCTGGAGCCGCAGCGGGATGTCGCGAGGCAGATCATCGACGAGGCCGAGCTCCGAACGATGATCACGGACATGTTCGACGAAGAGACACCGCCCGCATACGTGGCTGCCA
>JBKKCW010000116.1:0-5377 GCA_046712485.1 Candidatus Limnocylindrales bacterium | reverse complement strand
TCCCGGTCGCGCCGCGCAACGATCGGCCGGTGTACTGCAGCTCCTGCTTCGACAAGGTGCGGGCAGGCACGCTGACCCGTGTCTCGGCAGGGGTCTGACTCGACAGCCCACCCGTTCGAATCCCCCGAGCAGCCACGAGGCCGGCCCGTCACTGGGTCGGCCTCGTGCCATGATGCGGAGGCGTAGTGAGAGGAGTACCGCGTTGGGCGTCATCATCATCCGGGAGATGGTCGGCACGAGCCCTCGGTCGTGGAGCGACGCCGCTCGCCAAGCGGTCGCAACGGCCTCCAAGACCGTTCGGAACATCGTCACCGTGGAAGTCGTGAAGTCGACCGCGGAGGATCGGGACGGCCAGATCGTCGAGTACCGCGTCGAGGTCAAGATCGGATTCGAATACGAGGGCTGACATCGCTCCGGCAGGTAGCCGGCCGGATGGTCGCAGCTAATCGGGGGGTGAGCGCCACTGGCCATCATGTCGCGCATGCCCGGCCCGGATGCCAACGTTGACACGGCTCGCGAGCGCTCCGTATCGTTCGCGCCGCCTCATCCAACTCTGACCCCGCGATCCGGCGGTTCGTGGGAGCCGGTCGCCGTTGGCCCAGGTCGGTCGGCCACCGTCGGGTCTGTACTGCTCGGAGCCACGGGGAGTGCGGTGCACCGGTACCCGATCCAACCGGCGAAGGTCCAACGTCCTGCGATTCGTGATGACACGCTGGCGCGAGACCGCCTGCTCGATTGGCTGAGCGCCAAGATCCATGACCGCGTCATTCTCGTGCTGGCGGATGCCGGGTACGGCAAGACCACGCTCCTGGCCGACTTCTCCCGCCGGACGCGTCTGCGGACACTCTGGTATCGCCTCGAGGACGACGATCGGGATTGGATCGCCTTTCTCAATCACCTCGTAGCCGCCGGCAGGGAACACGATCCTGGTTTCGCCCCGACAACGGCGGCGATGCTCGGCGACATGTCGATCAGCAGTCCCGCGCGTGATGCCGCGATCGAGGTCTTCCTCCGCGAGCTGCCTGCCATCACCGATCAGGGCGCGGTCCTCATCCTCGATGACTTTCACCTCGTAGACGACTCGCCGGACGTTCGCCTCATCGCCCGCGAGCTCGTCGCGAGGGCGCCAGAACGGCTTTCGATCGTGTTCGCCAGTCGACGCGTACCGACGATTCCGCTGGCACGGCTGCGAGCCTCCGGCGAGGTTGCGGTTCTCGGGACCGACGACCTGCGGTTCGACGCGGTCGAGACGCACCGGTTGTTCGCGGAGACCTATGGACGGACACTCGACCCCGACGTCCTCGCCGACGTCGTGGCACGCACAGAGGGATGGGCGGCCTCCTTGCAGCTGGTCGACGCGGCCCTGCGAGACCGGACGCCGGTCGAAGTTCGGAGATTCGTCCGCGGCCTCAGCGGCGCTGACCAGGAGCTCTACGACTACCTCGCTGAGGAAGTCGTCGGGGACCTCCCGGACGACCTGCAGCAGTTCCTGATGCGCACATCGATCCTGCAGACCGTCACGGCTGAGCTCGCAGCCGTAGTCGCCGATCTCGACGCCGCCGAGACCAATCGGCTCACGCTCGCGGCCGAACGACTGACCCTGCTCACTCGGCGCTCACGAAATTCGGTGGCCCCGCAGCGCTACCACCCACTGGTGCGCGAGTTCCTCGAGGCGCGGCTCCGGTTGACTACCGGCGACGAGGCGGTCGCCGCGATGCATCGAAGGACCGCGGCCTTCGCAGCACCCATTGACTGGCGCGTCGCGGCGTACCACTACAGCGAGTCCGGGGACCTGGATGAGGTGGCTGCGGTTGTATCAAATGCACTTCCACAGATAATGGGAAGTGGGCAGTACGCAGTGGCTGGCTCCTACGTTGATCGGATCCCGCCTGAGGCCCTCTCCCCCGCCTTGAAGCTCGTTCGATCACGCTTGGAGTTGCAGCGCGGCAGATTCGAACAAGCTATTTCACTCTCAAGGGACGTCCTGAGCGCCGCGCTACCCGGGTCGCAAGAGAGCGACCACGCTCTCCTGAATCTCGTTACGACGCACCTGCACGCAGGCGACAGCCAGAGCGCCATTGCCTTCGTAGAACAGCTTAGAGAAACGAGTACTAGCGAGGATCTCCGGCTCATCGCCGATGGCACCGCGCTGCTAGTGGAATCGACCGGGGACGGCGATCTCGAGACTTTGTCGAGCCAGCTGCTGTCAATGGCCAGCAGGCAGCGCGGCACACAGCCTCACTACTTCGGCGTTTCTATGCTCAACGTGGCCCTCATTTCGATCCTCCGAGATGACTTAGCGACCGCCGTCGAATACGCGGATTCAGCGATCGATTCTCTCTATGAAACGTCGTCGATCGTGGAGTACTCAGCTGCGCTGATGACTAAAGGCATCGCACTTACGATGCTCGGCGAGTCAGCCCGCGCGGCTGCCGAAATTGGACTCGCTTCGACGCTGGGGCAGCGGGAAGCGGTGTTGGAGCGCGCGGAACTGTCAGACTCCTTTGGCGACCCTCGTGAATCGTGGTCACAGCTTGACAGCTTCGAACCGAGCGGCCTGATTGCAAGCGATCGCTTTGCGTATCAGATTCAATGTGCACGGTACTTCGCCCGGCGGGGCGATCACGATGCGGCATGGGCCCACATGGCCCAGGTTCAGGCGGACATCGTGGGTCTCTACCCGGGGCAGTCATCGGAAAGGCTCGCTGCTCTCGCATACATCGCCGTCGCGAGCGAATCCCCTGACAGCTCTGGGCTAGCACTCGAGGCGTACCAAGCAGCGAGAAGACAGGGTGCCCATCGGTGGCGTCGCATCGCAGAAATCCTTCGTGCATGCACCGAGGGGTCAGCGGCTTTGTCCACGGCGACCGCCGCCGTCGGGGCGAGCTCGCCTTGGAACCTGACCTACCTGGCGGATCTCTTGGCCGCTCGGCTCGATGAACTCGACGACATTGCCATGTCTGCGGTAGCGAGCGCGGCGGAACTGCATCCGCTTCGCTGGCGCTTCGTTCTACGAGGCCAGGTGAACACTGCCGGGCCTGGGGAAGGGCTCCGATCAGCGCGTCTGCTTGAAGCTATTGGCGAGCGATCAGACATACGCCTGTTGAGAGGCTACGCACGACGTCAGCGTAGGTTGCCGGGCGCGTCGTATGTCGGCAGAACCCTGTCGCGAACATTGGCGACCCCAGTCTATGTAGAAGACCAGAACCGAGTCGCAATTCGAGTCGGCGAGAGGAGCATTCCGGGTTCGATGATTCGGCGAAAGGTGCTCGCCCTCCTCTGCTTCCTGCTCACGAGGCCGGATATGGCGAGTACCCGCGACCAAGTTCTCGAAGCCCTTTGGCCGGACCTCGATCCTCTTGACGCCGTTAACTCCCTCAATCAAACGGTGTACTTTCTTCGGCGGGTCCTGGAGGAGGACTACGTCGACGACCTTTCGCCGGGCTACCTGCGTCACGACTCCGACTTAATTTGGCTCGACCGTGAGCTCGTCCGTAGTCGAAGCAATGACTGCCGCGCACTCGTGAAAGCACTCCCGGCCACGCCCAGCCCAGATGCAGTCGCGACCTTGGTCGATCAGTACGTCGGACGCTTCGCGCTGGATTTCGAGTACGAAGAGTGGGCATCCCCATTTCGTGATTGGCTCCATGCCGCGATACTCGAAGTTGTCGAGCGAGCTGTAACAGAGGACCTGGCAACGGGTCATTTCGAGCGGGGGATCAGGCTAGCGCGCCGGCTCCTGGACGTCGATCAAAGCGCCGAACAGATTGAGGTGTCTCTTCTCCGTCTTTACCGGGCAAGCGGCGCTCACGCGGCGGCAGCGGAGCAATACGGGCACTACGCGGGAATGATGCGGGAACAGCTCGGAATTGAGCCGCCCCCCTTGGATGCCTTGTAGTGATAGGTAAGGTGCCGTATTGACCAGGTCTTTGGGGGATCCATATAGTCCGGCTCACTTCCTAGTACCCCAGTACTAGTAAGTACCGTCAACGCTCGGACGCGCTGAAGCCACCACCTGAAATGGGCACTTGGGGTGGGGCAGAGCGAGTAGTGCAACCGACCGACCCAAAAGTCCGGTCGGTTTTCGTGTTTCTTGGAGCACGAAGGCCGCAAAGGAGGATCGAGCGTGAGTCCCGAGATGATCGTCAAGGGTTGGTAGGACCTTCCACATGAAGGCCAAGGTCGTTCGCATCATGATGGCACTGTCGAGTGTTGGCATGATCGCACTAGCCGGGGGAGCCTCGCTTCGAGGCTTCTAGTACGTTTGGAGCGATTACCCGAATTGACGCCTTCGGGCTAGAGTTCGGGTAATCGCCCATCGTATGAGGCAGTCGATTGCCCAGGTCCCTCAAGATCTACATCGCTGGAGTCGTGACTCTGAGCGCCATTGCGCTCGCGGTCGCGACTTTCGTGTTTCCCCCGGGCGATCGGATCGCCCTGAATCTGACCACGGTTAGCCGGGTCCCACCTTCTGGGTTTGAGGTTGGTCTTGGGATCCTTTTCTGGACTGCGCTTACCCTCGTAACTTCCGCGCTTCCGGTAAAGCTGCCGCTAGGGTCGCATCAAGCCGTGGCCATGGCGCCGGTGGTTGCAGCGATGTCGCTCGGTGGCCCCGCAGTAGCTGGTTGGGTTGCTGCCCTGGGGACAACAGAGATGCGGGAGTTACGTGGCAGAATCCCTTGGTACGGGTCCCTGGTCAATCATGCCGGCGCCGCGTTGCCCGCCGTCGTGGGTGGCGTCGTGCACGCTGGCGTTCTCGCAATCTTCGACTCACCAGGGGCATCGTGGCTGGCAGTCGATTTCGTAGCGACCATCGCCGGTGCAACGGTCCTATTCGTCTTGAACACGTCGATAGCCGGTGGGGTGCTAGCGCTCCGAACCGGTCAATCCTTTGCCGCGGTTATCGTCGGCGATTCGCGCGCGACTGCGTTCAACAACGTTGCGCTTGCACCATTGGGCTGGCTGATGTCTGTCGTCTACAGCATCCAATGGTGGGCGACGCTGCTGTTCGCCTTGCCGCTGTATACGACCAGGATGGCCTCTCAGCGTTTCGTTGAGATGCGCGACATGTTCACGCAGACTATTGGGGCGCTGGCCGAGGCCGTTGACAAGCGCGACCCGTTTACCGCCCGGCATAGCCAACGCGTGAAGGAAATCGCCGTCGACATCGGTCGGGTGATGCGAGTGACCGACAGCGAGCTGGAAGCCCTGGAGTGGGGCGGCCTGCTCCACGACGTCGGCAAGATCGGCGTTCCAGACGGAGTGCTCAAGAAGGCGGAGCGACTGAACCGCGACGAGCGGATGATCATGAATGCGCACCCCGTGCTCGGCGCCCAGATCATCGCCACGGTCACGAAGCTTGCAGCCGAACTACCGA
>JBKKCW010000115.1:0-4499 GCA_046712485.1 Candidatus Limnocylindrales bacterium | reverse complement strand
GAGGTGCTCCGCGCCGTCGCCGGCGCGATCGTGGCGGCCGTCCGCGAGGACGACGTGCCCGCCCGGTTCGGTGGCGAAGAGTTCGTCGTCCTGTTGCGCAATCCGGGCATGGACATTGCTGTCGACGTCGGCGAACGCGTCCGGGCCGCCGTCGCGGCGCTCGATCTCACGCGGCTCGGCGTCGCCGGTGTGAGCGTATCTGTCGGCGTCGCCGTTTCCGGACATGCCGACCAGCCGATCGACGATCTCGTGGGTCGCGCCGACCAGGCGCTCTATCGGGCCAAGCGCGCGGGCCGGAACCGGGTCATCGCGGCCTGACCCTGGCGGTGCCGCCACAGGCACTACCATCCGCCGAGTGACCGATCATCCGGCCGAGCTGACCAACGCCGACCTCGCCCGAATCTTTCACGAGATCGGCGACATCCTCGAGCTCCAGGGCGAGCTCGTGTTCAAGACCGTTGCCTATCACCGCGCCGCCGACGCGATCGGGCGCAGCCCGGTGGACCTCGTCTCGGCGTACCGTGCCGGGAAAGCGCCGCGGATCCCAGGGGTGGGAAAGGCGATCAGCGACAAGATCGATGAGCTCGCCACGACCGGGCAACTTCGGTTTCTCGATCGGCTGCGGGCGGAGATCCCGGCAAGCCTGGTCTCCCTCCTCCAGATCCCGGGGCTCGGGCCCAAGACCGTCCGGCAACTCCACCAGGAGCTCGGGATCGCCACGTTGGATGACCTTCGGGGGGCCGCGGAGAACGGCACGCTCCGCACCGTCCGTGGGATGTCGGAGCGAACGGAAGCTCTCGTCCTCGAAGGTCTCGCCAGGCTTGCCGAGCGACCACCGCAGCGGATGTTGCTCGACCAGGCGGAGGAGATCCTGACTGCGGTCATGACGACGCTGACCGCGGTTTCCGGCGTGGAATCCATCGAACCCGCCGGCTCCTTCCGGCGACGACGCGAGTCGATCGGGGATCTCGATCTCCTCGCCGAGACAGACGACCCGGCGACGCTCATGGCGGCCTTCACCTCGATGGGCATGGTCGACCACGTCGTCAACGGCGGCGGCGCGCGGGCCGCGGTCAGGCTGATCCGCGGGCCGCAGGTCGACCTGATGGCGATGCCGCCTGGCTCTGCCGGAACGTACCGGATCCATTTCACCGGGTCGAAGGAGCACAACGTCCGGCTTCGGGCGATGGCCCGGGACAAGGGTTGGAGCCTGTCCGAGAAGGGGTTCCAGCGGATCGGCGAGGACGGCGAGCTGTTGACGGGCGCGGACGCGGAGCTGCGGACGTTCGCCACCGAGGCGGATGCCTATGCCTTTCTGGGCCTTCCGTTCATCGAACCCGAATTGCGCGAGGACCAGGGCGAGATCGAGGCAGCGCTCGCCGGCACGTTGCCGCGCCTGATCGAGCTCGGCGACCTGCGCGGGGATCTCCACAGCCATTCCGAGTGGTCCGACGGCCACGAACCCATCGAGGTCATGATCGAGGCAGCGCGTCGCCGCGGATACTCGTACCAGGTCCTGACCGATCACACGCAGTCGCTCACGATCGCCGGGGGTCTGAAGCCGGCTCGTGTCGAAGCGCAGCGCGTCGTCATCGCCGGACTCAACGCCCGGTTCGCGGCCGAGGAGTCCGCGGGGACAGCGCCGCCGGAGACACCGCCTGGCGGCTTCAGGTTGCTCCACGGCTGCGAGCTCGAAGTCCGGGCCGATGGCGTGCTCGACTTCGATGACGACCTGCTGTCCCGGTTCGATCTCGTGGTGGCGTCGGTTCATGTCGGCCGCAGGCAACCCAGGGCGCAGCTGACCGCGCGGACGCTCGCCGCGATCCGCAGCCCGCACGTTGACGTCCTGGCGCACCCGTCGGGGCGCAAGATCGGCCAGCGGCCCGACCTCGACCTCGATTGGGACCTCGTCTACGCCGAGGCCGCTCGCACCCAGACTGCGCTGGAGATGAACGGCTCCCCGCCACGGCTCGATCTTGCCGTGGAACGTGCCAGGCGAGCGGTCGAGATGGGTTGCCTGCTGTCGATCGATTCGGACGCCCACTACCTTCACGAGCTCGATTACGTTCGGTGGGGGATCAGCCAGGCGCGGCGTGCCTGGGTGGAGCCCGGTTCGGTGGTCAACACGCGCACCCGCGACGAGCTGCTCGCATGGGCACGCGGAAAGCCCGGCCGGGTCTGATGGACCGCCGATGGACCGCGCTCGGGGACCATGCTGCCCACCGCGACCTCGCCCTGGTCGCGGTGACGCTCGTCGGGTTGTCACGGCTCGTCGAGCCGCCGCTCGTGTGGCTCGTCGCGGTTCTGCTGCTCGCTGCCGTGCTCCTGGGGGCGCTCCAGGTCCTTGCCGACGAGGGATCGCCCGCGGAGGCGGGCACCGGGGTTGCGATCGAGGCGCTGATCCTGCCGGCGGTCGCGGCCGTCGCCTGTCTCGGGGCGATCCGGCTCGTGCCGTCCGGGCTGTGGCTGGCGCCCGCCCTCGGTGTCACGTGGCTGCTCGTCCGCCGCACCTTGGCCCTCGAGGCACGCATCCACCACTCGCCCACGGGTCTCAGCGCCGATGATCGGACCGCGGTGCTCGTCACGATCCTGCTCGTGGCGTTCATCGGGTTCACTGGTGTGGCTGCGATGGTCCCGGGTGGCCTGGTCCAGCCGCAGGGTGGCGGCCCGTTGCCCGAGACCAACCTGCTCGTGCTCGCGGTCGGCGACGGGATCCTGGCCGGGTTGCTCGGCTATCGGGCCGTGGCCCTCCGACTCGGCAGCTTCGTCGAGGCCCTGTGGTCCGCGGCCACGTATCTCGCGGCGATCGCCATCGGGGCCGCGGCGTTGCGGGCGATGGAGATCCCCAGGCTCATTGGTCCGGCCCTCCTCACGCTCGCCCTCTACCTGTGGGATGCGGTCACCGGCACGCATCCGGCGCGGCGGCGCGAGTTGCGCTGGATCTGGCGGACGGGTCTGCTCGCGCTGCTCGGCGTCGTGGTCACCGCCTGGAACCTCCTGCTCCGACCGTAGGGCCGTGGACGCGGCGCGAGGCGGACGCGGTCGCGAGGCGCCCCGGCGGCCCCGGTGGATGCGGCCGACGCGGCGGACGGCCCGATGCTCGTCTGAAGCGCGAATCTGCGATATTCACGAGTGGCTCCTGCTGAGTTCCGGCACTTCTTGCCGTTTCAGACGGCGACCACGAGGCAGATATTCGGAATCGGCGCCTGACGTGTGCATGGGCGGCCGCACCTCGTGCTCCGCGAAACACGGCCAGTGCCCATTCCGGGGACGCCCTCGTTTGACGTCCTGGCCCGACGGTGATAGAAAGCGGTACCTGCGCCGCAGCCCCGCGTGGCCGCGCGCCCCCAGTTCCGCTCCGGATCTCCCCGCGCCCCGAAAGGACGACCGCCTCGTGACCTTCCCCGATATCGAGACCACCGCGCAGAGCCCTGTCAACCTGAACCGCCAGAGGCGACAGCTCGCGGACCAGGCGATCGGGCAGGCGTCGGCCGCGGACTGGGTCGAGGCCGCGGCCACCAACCGCAAGATCCTCGAGCTCGGCCCCGACGCCGAGGCGGAGAACCGGTTGGCCAAGTCGCTCTGGGAGCTCGGAGAGCTGCGAGCCGCGCGCGAGCACTACCAGACGGCCTTGGCGCTGGACCCGACCAACCGGATCGCGGAGCGCAACATCGATCGGCTCAAGATCCTGATGCTCGCCGCCGGCGAGCAGACGGTGCCCGCGCAGGCAGGGAGCAAGGCCCCGGTCAGCATCTTCGTCGAGGAGACGGGCAAGACCGGGTTCGCGTTCTTGACCGATCTCGCCGACCCGCGCCAGCTGGCCCAGGTCAACCCTGGCGATGCCGTCGAGCTGACTCCCGAGGGCAACCGCCTGATCGCGCACAGCAACGGCGTGCGGATCGGGGTCGTGGAGCCGCGCGTGGCTGCCCGGTTGCTCAAGTTGATCGCCGACGGCAACAAGTACGCGGCGGGCGTCACCTCGCTCGGCGACAAGGACGTTCGGATCATCCTTCGCGAGATCTTCCAGGACCCGACCAACTACGGGAAGGTCAGCTTCCCGACCGCGGCCAAGTCGACCGACCTTCGCCCGTACACCAAGGGCACGCTCGTCCGCGAGGAGATGGACCTCGAGGAGGACCTCGAGGACGACGAGGAGGATGAGGAGATCGAGGATCTCGATCGCGTCCTGCCGCCCGAGTCGACGAGCGACGAAGCGTTCGAGGACGAGCCGGACGAGCTCGACGAGCCGTAATCGCGCCGGGCGCGCGCCGAGCCGTAACCCGCGCGGGGCTCGGGCCGGGCCGTAATCGCGCGTGGCTCGGGCCTGGCCGTAATCGCGCCGGGCTCGCGATGAGGTCGACGCTGGACCTCGTCGGCTAGATCCCATAGGGTCTTGTCAAGCCCTGGACGGCCAGTCCGGGTCGAAGTCCTGACCGTTGCGCCAGACGCCCCAGACCAAGCTGAGGGCCTTGCGCATGCAGTGGCCGAGGGCATTCATC
>JBKKCW010000114.1:0-8144 GCA_046712485.1 Candidatus Limnocylindrales bacterium | reverse complement strand
AATGCTGCTCGGCCGGACAGTCGAAGAGGCCCAGATCACGGCCCTGCTCGAGTCCGCCCAGACCGGCCGAAGCGGCGCGCTGGTCCTTCGCGGTGAGGCTGGGATCGGCAAAACGGCGCTCCTGGAGCGCTGCCGCTGCCACCGAAGGATTCCTCTGTCTACGCGCCCGCGGTCGGGAGACAGAGGCGGAGATCGGGTTCTCCGCCCTCCACGACGTGCTCGCCCCTGTCATCGACGGCCTGTCGGGGCTCCCGAGACCCCAGGCCGAGGCAATCGCCGCTGCCCTCAGCTTCGGGCCGCCTGCCCCAACCGAGCGACTCGCGATCTGCGCTGGCGTCGTGGGCCTGCTCGCGATCGCCTCTAGGACCGGGCCCGTCTTGGTCATCGTCGACGATGCCCACCTCCTCGATCGCGCATCGGCGGACGCGTTCGGCTTTGCGGCGCGACGCCTGCGCCATGACCGAATCGCCATGATCTTCGCGATCCGCGAAGGGGAAGGCTCGTCGTTCGCAACCGACGGGATCGCCGAGGTCTTGCTCGATCCACTCGACGACGGCTCATCAGCTGCCTTGCTCGACCGGCGGGCAGTCCGGCCCACCGTCGCGGCGCGGTCGCACGTACTGGCGCTGGCCCGCGGCAACCCCTTGGCTATCCTCATCGGGTCATTCGCCGTTGCCGGTATCGCCGTGGTGTTCGGGGTGATCTCGGTCGCAGGCTGCACTGCGACCCAGGCGACATCTCAGCCTGTGAGTGCCGCGCCAACGCCGCGGCCTTCGGGGCCGCTGCCGATCCGCGTTGGCATGGCCGAACCTGGGCCATGGACGACAACCGTCTTCAAGCCGACGCTGACGTTCACCATCGTGACGGACGGCTGGTCGTTCTTCTTCCAGGACGATGACGACGAGATGGCCGTCGGCACGAGCGGCGGCATCGCGCTGATCGCCGGCCGCGTCGCCAACGTCATCGATCCTTCGTCGCACAGGAGCGCCCCTGCGCCTGTGGACCTCGTTGCCTGGCTGGAGTCGCATCCAGACCTCGATGCCGAGGCGCCGCAGCATGCGACGGTCGCCGGTATCGACGGGAGGTCGATCGAGGTCACCGCCAGAGGCGGGAACGACGTGGATATCTTCGCGTATCCAACCGGAAACCTACGCGTGTCCGCCGACGCACGCGCAGTGATCATGGTCCTCCCGTACGAGGGCGCGGACTTGGCGTTCACCGGCTTCACACCCGACGCGTCGTTCGAGGACGACTGGCCCGAGATCAAGGCCGTCATCGATACGGTGCAGATCCACCCTTCGTAATCGGTAGTCGGAGGCCCGCCGGGCAGACGCCCGACGGGCCGTGAAAGCGTGCTTGCCTGCCCCACGCCCTGGTGCGGCATGTCAGCCCTTTGCGATCTCTTCGGCAAGCCGATCGTAGGTCGCCAGGGCGCCGCCGATCATGCCCATCGAAAGCGCGCCCTCGAGATCCTCGACGGACGGGAACCGGCTGCGAGCGACGACCTTCGTCCGGCCGCCGAGATCCTCGAAGGTGATGGTGTCGATCGCGGCCCTGTCATCGAACCCTGGGACGTCGAAGATCTCGGTCCGAACGATCTTCTCGAACGGGATGACCTCGAGGTACTCGCCCTTGAATGGCGCGTCATCGCCGCCGGTCGTGTGGTTGATCCAGCGCCAGCGACCGCCGGGTCGGACGTCCATCTCGACGACGGTCGTCGTGTACCCGTGAGGCCCCCACCAGTTGGTCACACGCTCGGGGTCGTTCATGACCTTCCAGACGAGCTCACGGGGGGCGTCGAAGACGCGCTCCAAGACAAGCTCCTGACCGTCGGCGTATGCCGTTGTCCGTTCGTTGCCGAGCTGCTGCACAGCCATCGTTGGCGCTCCTTCCGCTTGCGCTGCTTCAACCAGTTCCACGGTCATCGTTCGTCTCCATTGACTGCAGTTCACGCAGGTAGTCGTCCAGTCGATCGAAGCTCGCCTCCCAGTGGCGGCGATACTCACCAACCCAGTCGGCGACGTCACGCAACCGCTCCGGCCTGAGCCGGCACGGCCGCCATTGCGCCTGGCGGCCCTGTTCGATGAGCCCGGCGCGCTGGAGGACCTTGAGGTGTTTCGAGATCGCCGGCAGGCTCATGTCGAACGGAGCAGCGAGCTCGGTTACTGTCGCCTCGCCGCTGGCGAGTCGCGCGAGGATGGCCCGACGGGTTGGATCCGCGAGGGCGGCGAAGGTGGTGCTGAGCGGGTCGGTTTCGGTCTGCATTTCACTAAACGGTTAATTAACCTATTGGCATAGTACACACCGCAGACCTGCTGTCAAGGCCCATCGCACCGCAGCCGTCCCGTATCGTCAACCGGTGACCCAGGACCGCCCTCCCGAGCCGCCAGCGCGCGTCGAAGTCTCGGCAGCCGCGCTGAGCTCGGGCGGCGCAGTCCGGAGACGACCGCGCCGTGTCGACGATCGCGTCCCGCAGCTCGCGCCGCGAGCTCTCCGCAACCCGTTTCCGCCTATCGAGCTGCTGTCGGCTGACCAGCTCGAGGCGGTCCATGTCGCGTCGCTGCGGATCCTCCGGGACATCGGGCTCGAGGTGCTCGGCCACCGGGCGATGGACATCCTGCGCCGCGCCGGGGCACGGGTCGACCAGGACACGCGCCGCGTGCGCCTCGACCCCGAGCTTGTCGACGAGCTCGCGGGCCAGGCACCGCGGACCTTCCGACTGCACGCCCGGAACCCAGCCTGGACACGTTCGTTTGGCGGCGACAACCTCGTCTTCTGCGCTGTCGGTGGGCCGGCGTTCGTCACCGATCTGGACCGTGGACGCCGGGCCGGGACGCTGGACGACCTGCGCGACCTGACCCGCCTGGCCCAGCAGCTCAACATCCTCCACCAGGAAGGCGGCGGTGCAGTCGAGCCGACCGACATCCCTGTCCCGATCCGCCATTTGGAGATGTACCGCGCGTTCGCCACCTTGACTGACAAGACCTGGCAGTGCCTCGGGTTTGGGCGTCGCCCCGTCGACGACGCGATCGAGATCGCCTGCCTCATCAGGGGCGTCACGCGCGATCAGTTGGTCGACGAGCCGTCGGTGATGACGGTGATCAACACCAACACGCCGCTTCGTCTCGACGGCCCGATGGCTGATGGGCTCGTCGAGATGGCACTCCATGCCCAGCCAGTCATCGCGACCCCGTTCACGCTGGCCGGAGCAATGAGCCCTGCGACGCTCGCCGGGGCACTCGCCCTGCAGAACGCGGAGGCGCTCTTCCTGATCGCGCTCGCGCAGGCGACCCGGCCAGGCGCGCCGGTGCTCTACGGCGGGTTCACGTCGAACGTCGACATGCGCACGGGATCGCCGGCCTTCGGAACACCCGAATCGGTCAAGGGCCAACTCGCGACCGGCCAGCTGGCGCGCCGCTACGGGGTCCCGTGGCGGTCGTCGAACACCACGGCGTCCTCCGTCGTCGACGCCCAGGCAGCGTACGAGAGCGAGATGTCCCTGTGGGGCTGCCTGCTGGGTGGCGCGAACCTCGTCTACCACGGGGCCGGCTGGCTCGAGGGCGGCCTGACAGCGTCCTTCGAGAAGCTCGTGCTCGATGCCGAGCTCCTGCAGCAGATGGCGGAGGTCCTCCAACCGGTCGTGATCGACGAAGACGAGCTGGGCCTGGACGCAATCGCGGAGGTCGGCCCGGGCGGTCACTTCTTTGGCTCGGCGCACACGCTCGAGCGGTACGAGACCGCGTTCTACCGGCCGATGCTCTCCGATTGGCGCAACTTCGAGACCTGGTCCGAGGACGGCGCGCACACGGCAACCGAGCGGGCGAACGGCGTCTGGAAGCGACTCCTCGCCGAGTACACCCCGCCGCCGATGGACGAGGGCACGCGCGAAGCGCTCGACGCGTTCGTCGCGCGACGGATCGGGGAGATCGAGCGCGATGGCTGACCGTTCTGCCGTCGAGGCGCGCGCGGACGTCATCGTGGTCGGCCTCGGCGGGCTCGGCAGCGCGGCCGCCTACTGGCTGGCGCGATCCGGCGCGTCCGTCCTGGGCTTCGAGCAATTCGAGATCGGCCATGATCGTGGCGCGTCGCAGGACCACTCCCGGCTCATCCGACTCTCGTATCACTCCGAGGGCTACGTCCGGCTGGCTCGCGAGGCATACGAGACGTGGGCCGAGCTCGAGGGCTACTCCGGCGATGAGCTGGTGATCCCGACCGGTGGACTCGATCTTGCCCCGTCGGGCTCGATCGCGCCGCTCGATGACTACGCCACCGCGATGACGGCCGCGGCGGTCCCGTACGAACGCCTCGGCGCGGCGGAGACGATGCATCGCTGGCCTCAGTTCCGCCTGGCGGACGACGTCGACGTGATCTACCAGGCCGACACGGGCATCTGCGCTGCGGCCCGGGCGAACGCGGCCCACGTCCGGCTGGCGAGGGCGCTGGGGGCCACCCTCGTTGAGGGGACGGCGGTCACGTCGGTCCGATCTGACGGCGATGGCGTCGCGGTGGTTGCCGGCGGCAGGGTCTACCGGGCGGCGAATGTTGTCCTGACAACGGACGCCTGGGCCAACACCCTCCTCGAACCGCTCGGCCTCCGGCTGCCTCTGGTGGTGACCCGCGAGCAGGTGGTGTACTTCGAGCCGGTCGATCCGGAGCCCTACGCGATCGGCCGGTTCCCGGCCTGGATCTGGTCCGACGTGCCGTCGTTCTACGGCTTCCCGACCTTTGGTGAGGCCGGGCCGAAGGTCGCCGAGGATATCGGTGGTCGGATCGTCAGCGCGGACCGGCGCACGTTCGACCCTGACGAGAGCGCGCTCGCTCGGCTCGAGACGTTTGTCGAGGCGATGCTCCCGGGCATGCGCGCTTCGATCCTCCGGATCAATACCTGTCTCTACACGCTGACCCCGGACCGGGACTTCATCATCGATGCCGTCCCGGGCCATCCCAACGTCCTGGTCGCCCTGGGGGCCGCCCACGCCTTCAAGTTCGCCTCGCTCATCGGGCGGACCCTCGCGGAGCTGGCAACGGGTCGTCACCCGGCCATCGACCTCGGCCCGTTCCGGATCGACCGCCCCGTCCTGCACATGGCCGACCCACCACGGGCCTGGATGCCCGGAGCGCCCTTCGACCCGGACGCCCCGGGGTAGTCATCAGCCAGGTCCGATCACGGCCCCACCGGCGGCCGACAGCATGACCACGATCCAGGGCGGCCATCGCAGGACCCCGAGCGCCAGGAGGGCCGCGAGCGCGAGGGCCGCGTCGACGGGCCGCCCGATGGCGCTCGTCCAGAGCGGGTCGTAGAGCGCGGCGAGCAGGATCCCGATGACGACGGCATTGATGCCCTGGACAGCCGCCAGCAGGTCCGGCCGGACGCGCAGGACGCTCCACGACGGGAGAACGGCGATCGTCAGGAGAAACCCCGGCAGGAAGATCGCGACGGTCGCGAGGATGGCCCCGGGGATGCCGTTGGGCTCCGGCGTCATCGCCGCTCCGAGGTAGGCCGCGAAGGTGAACAGCGGTCCGGGTACCGCCTGCGCGGCGCCGTATCCCGCCAGAAACTTGTCATTCGACGTCCAGCCCGCGGCGACAACCTCCTCCTCGAGGATCGGCAGGACAACATGACCGCCGCCAAAGACAAGCGCCCCGGTCCGGTAGAAGCTGTCGAAGATCTCGATCGCGTGGTTGTCACTGAGCTGCCGGACAACCGGGAGCAGAAGCAGGAGACCCACGAAGGAGACGCCGGCGGCGAGGGCCAGGGCGCGCCCGATCGGCACGTGTACGGGCAGCACGGCTGTCGACGGGACAGGCCGCAGGACCAGCCACCCGATGACACCGCCGAGGACGATCAGCAGGACCTGGGTGAACGGTGTCGCCCAGGCGAGCACGACGGCCGCGGCGGCGAGGGCCAGGGCGGCCCGCGTCCGATCGAACGCCATCGCCCGCGCCATGCTCCACACCGCGAGCGCGACGACCGCGACCGCCACGACTGTCAGCCCGTGCAGCCATCCGTCCGCTTCCGGTCCGAGGCCCTGAGCGCCAAGGGCAAACAGGACCAGTGCGATTGCGGACGGCAGGGTGAAACCGATCCAGGCCGCGATCCCGCCGGCCAGACCGGCCCGGATGGTCCCGATCGCGATGCCAAGCTCGCTGCTCGCCGGCCCTGGAAGGAGCTGGCTGAGAGCCACAAGGCCCGTGAACGTGGCGTCGTCGAGCCAGCCTCGCCGCCGGACGTACTCGTCGCGGAAGTACCCGATATGGGCCACCGGGCCACCGAACGACGTCAGGCCGAGACGTCCAGCGACCCTGAGGACCTCGATCCAGCGGTGGCGAGGGGAATCGGGTCGGGTCGCGGGGCGATCCGGGGCGGGGAAGGCCAGATCGGTTGCCACGCGCCCACCATATCGCCGGCCGCCCGATGGTGGTCCCGTCACGCGCGCGGGGGCGGAGGCTCCGCAGCGAGCAGAGCTCGTCAGGCAAGCAGATCGAGGAGATCGCGAGGGCAGGCTGCGCTGGAGCGATCGCCGTTCGATTTCAGTCGAGGTGCGTCTTCTCCGCACCCTTCGCGACCCGCCTCCGCATGGTCTCCAGGCGACCCGCCAGGAACGTTCGCTCCGGCGCGTTCGCCGTGAGACGGAGGGCTCGCTCGTAGGCCGTCGACGCCTCCGACCAGCGCTCGAGCCGACGCAGGAGGTCCGCCCGTGCCGCGTGGAAATAGGAGTAGCCAGCGAGCTCGCCGGACCCCTCGAGCGCGTCGATCATCGCGAGCCCAGTCGCAGGTCCATCGCGGAAGGCGACCGCGGCGGCCAGGTTGAGCTCGACCACGGGGGACGGGCTGATCCGTAATAGCGACTCGTACAGCGCCGCGATCTGGCTCCAGTCCGTGTCGGCCGGGGTCGACGCCTCGTCGTGGAGCGAGGCGATGGCGGCCTGGATCTGGTACGCGCCGGGCCGCCCCATCGCCAGGGCCCGCTCGATGAGCGCCTGGCCCTCGTCGATCCGTGCCCTGTCCCACCGGGTCCGATCCTGGTTCTCGAGCAGGATCAGCGCCCCGGTCTCATCGACCCGGGCCTCGCGTCTGGCGTCGTGGAGAAGCATCAGCGCCAGCAACCCGAGCGCCTCAGGTTCGGTGGGGAGCAGCGAGGCCACGACCCGGGCGAGACGAATTGCCTCCGCGGACAGCTCGCGCCGGACGAGCGTGTCACCCGATGTTGCGGCGTACCCCTCGTTGAACACAAGGTAGAGGACGTGCAGCACGCCATCCAGTCGTTCGGGCAGGAGCTCGGTCGGCGGCACGCGATACGGGATCCCGGCGTCCCGGATCTTGCGCTTGGCGCGGACGAGACGCTGGGCGAGCGTCGGCTCGGCGGCGAGGAACGCGCGGGCGATCTCGGGAGTCGTGAGCCCGCCGAGTGTCCGCAGCGTCAACGCGACACGCGCGTCCATCGCCAGTGCCGGGTGGCAGCACGTGAAGATCAGACGGAGTCGATCGTCGGCGATGGGCATGTCGTCCTCTGACGGACCCGTGTCGATGGCCCGGAGATCCGCCTCGATCGACGCGTCGCGAGCGAGCAGGTCGGCCTTCTCGGTCAGGCGCTTGCGGCGCCGCAGTCGATCGATCGCCCGGTTGCGTGCCGTCGTCGTGATCCAGGCTCCCGGGTTGTCGGGCACGCCCCGCTTCGGCCAGGTCTCGAGCGCCGAGATGAACGCGTCCTGCACGACCTCCTCGGCCAGATCGAAGTCGCCGAGGACGCGGATCAGGGTCGCGACCGCGCGTCCCTGCTCCTCGCGGAACACGCGATCGACGACGTCGTGGGCTGCCTCGCTCGACGCCAAACGTCGGTGAGGTGGTCAGCTGGCGCTGGAACTCGCGGCACCCGCCCCGGCGGCGTCGGCTGCCCAGTCGTAGATCGGCCGGACCTCGATCGAGCCCCGCTGCGCGCCCGGAATCATCGCGGCGTAGCCGATCGCCTCGTCGAGATCGGCCGCCTCGACGATGTAGAAGCCGCCGAGCGCTTCCTTCGTCTCGGCAAAGGGGCCGTCGGTCGTGAGCGTCTTGCCGTCGCGGACGCGCACTGTCGTGGCCGTTGTGACAGAGTCGAGGGCCTCGCCCACGACGAAGGCGCCGCGGGCCTTGATGTGGTCGC
>JBKKCW010000113.1:0-3100 GCA_046712485.1 Candidatus Limnocylindrales bacterium | reverse complement strand
GGGGTTTTTGCGGGGGGGCCGGGCCCCCCGGGCCGCGGGCCCCGGCGCCGGTCGCCGCTCGATCGCCGAAGAGCTGTGTTCGGCCGACGAGGCGGCGCATGCCCTGCAGACGCCGTTGCCCGATGGAGGCGGCCCGACTACCCGACGCGGCGCGCCAGGCAAAGGCCCCGCGTCCGCCAGCCGGGTCGAGGAAGCCCTGAATTGCCCTCGCCAGACCCGCTTCGGTCAGGTTGCGCACGATGCGTGCCCGCTCGACGAGGCTGATCTGGCCGTTCTCCTCTGAGACGACGATAACCACCGCGTCGGTCTGTTCGGTGATCCCGAGCGCCGCGCGGTGCCGCGTGCCAAAGCGCTCGGTGTGGATCGACGTCTCGGCGAGCGGCAGGAGGGCGCCGGCTGCGACGATCTTGTCCTCGCGGATGATCACGGCCCCGTCATGCAACGCGGTCCGCGGCGTGAAGATCGTCTGCAACAGGTCCGCGGACACGTCTGCGTGGATCATCACACCGGTCTCGGCGACCTCCTCGAGACCGGTCTCGCGCTCGAGGACGATCAGGGCGCCGTGGCCTTCCGCGGACAGCTCGGCGGCGGCCCGGGCCACCTCGGTGGCAACGAGCTCCGCCGCTCGCGTCTCCGTTCCCGAGAGCAACCACCCGAAGGAGCCGACTCGGCCGATCCGTTCGAGCGCCCGCCGGAGCTCCGGCTGGAAGATCACCACGAGTGCGAACAGACCGACGACCGCGCCGGCCTGGAGGATCTGCGTCAGGAGCAGCATGTCGAAGGCGACGGCCAGCGCATAGACGACGAACAGCACGCTGACCCCGATCACCAGGCTGACGGCGCGCGTTCCCCGGATCAGGCTGAACAGCCAGTAGATGAGGAGCGCCGTGATCCCGATGTCGACGATTGCCGATGCGCTGATGTTCTCGACGATCGATTGTAGGAGCTCCGCCATCGTCGTCCGAGTGTAGCATCGCCTCTCGGTCGCTCCGGCCGTGCAGCGGCGTCAGCGGTTCACGCGCACAACGCGACGAGCCTCGGATCGTCGGGAAAACGGCGTGCGACGAGATCGCACAACCGCGCCTGCGAGGCCGTATCGCCGGTCAACTGCGCGAGGCGCCCGATGAGCAGCAGCTTGTCCGCCGCGATCGTTCGCCAACCGCGGTCGAGATAGAGCAGCGCCAGGGCGAAATGGACGCCCGGGTCGGCCGGAGCAATCGCGAGGGCCTCGTAGCAGGCGTCGATCGCCGCATGGAACTGGCCCGCGGCCCGGTGCGCTGCGGACGCCGCAACTGCCCCCTTGCGTGCGTCTTCCAGGTGCCCGGCGTCGATCGCGGCCTCGTAGGCGCGGCTGAGGACGATCGGGTCCGGAGGAGGGACGCGTGGCGCCTTCGGGGCCGGCGGCGTCTCGGTGTCCGGTGCGACGTCGTCAGTTGCAGTCTCGTCGGCTCCCTCGGGCGGTCCAGGGCTCGAGACCGTCTCCAGCTCCAGGACGCCCATTGCTCGCGCCAAGGCTTCGGTGACGGAGGGATCCGAGCCCGACGCGCGGAGACGCGCGACAAGAGTCTGCACGAGCCGACGCCGCCCGCGCGATTCGGCGAGCTCGAGCGCGCGCCGCGCAACGTCACAGGCATCGGCCGTGCGATCGGCACGTTCGAGCACGCCGGCCAGGCGATCAAGCGACTGTGCCGCCTCGGCTGGCCGACCCTCCGCCTCGAGGAGGTCTGCCATACCCCTGAGCGCACCCTCATCATCCGGCGCTCGACTGAGCGCGGCACGGTACGCCGTCATGGCCTCCGCACGGCGGCCGAGCCGCGCAAGGACACCGCCCAGGCCGACGTGCGGCAGCGGTCGATCTGGAGCTATCTGGGCAGCCTCGCGGTAGGCGATCATGGCGATATCGAGGCGGCCGCGCAGCGCAGCCACATGACCGCGCCGCAGTGCCTCCTTGTAGCCCTCGTACAGCGACTGGCTCATCCGGCCGGCATGCCTCCGAGCAGCTCGACGAGGAGGGCCTTCTGCAGGTGCAGGCGGTTCTCGGACTGTTCCCAGATGAGGCTCCGCGGCCCGTCCATGACCGCCGACGTGATCTCCTCGCCGCGATGCGCCGGCAGGCAATGCATCGCGACAGCGTCGGGACCCGCAGCATCGAGGAGTGCGTCGTCGACGCGGTACGCCTCGAACGCATCGCGCCGCTCCTCTGCCTCGGCCTCCTGGCCCATGGACGTCCACGCGTCCGTGTAGACGACGGCGGCACCGCGAACCGCGTCGAATGGGTCGTGGCCAAACCGCAGCCGGGCGCCCGACGCGGCGGCCAGATCGCGCGCACGGGTGACGATTCGCTCGTTCGGGGCGTAGCCGGGCGGATGCGCCAGGCGGATCTCCATGCCGAACGAGGCGCCCAGCAGCGCAAGCGAGTGATAGACGTTGTTGCCATCACCGACAAACGCGACGACGACGCCGTCGAGGATGCCGAATCGCTCCTTGATCGTGAACACATCGGCCAGGGCCTGGCAGGGATGCTCGCGGAGGGTCAGGCCGTTGATGACCGGGACCGACGCCTGTGCGGCCAGCTCGACGGCAACTTCATGCGGCCCGGTTCGGACGACGATCGCATCGACGATCCGCTCCAGGTTCCTGGCAACGTCGCGGACGCTTTCGCGCGCGCCCAGCACGACGTCATGCGTCAGATAGATCGCGTGACCACCGAGCTGCGCCATTCCCGCCTCGAAGCTGACCCGGGTCCGCAGGCTCGGCTTCTGGAAGAGCATGGCCAGGGTCCGTCCGGTCAACGGTGGCTGGGCATGCCGCCGCGAGGCCCGGAATTCGGTCTTGAGACGTGTCGCCGTTTCGAAGATGCGCCTGACGTCATCCGCCGACAGGTCGGCAACGCTCAGCAGATCGCGTCCAACCAGCGACGACGTCGAGCTCATCAAAGCAACTCTAGCGGGGCAGCTCGTCGTCCGAACTGCCTCGCCTAGGTCAGCGCTTGGTGTACTGAGGCGCTTTTCTAGCCCGCTTCAATCCGTACTTCTTGCGCTCCTTCATGCGCGGATCACGCGTCAGGAGGCCGGCCTGGCGGAGCGGGAGCCGATGACCC
>JBKKCW010000112.1:0-5415 GCA_046712485.1 Candidatus Limnocylindrales bacterium | reverse complement strand
CGGTTCGCCCGGTCGGTCGTGGGAGCGTCGGATGATCCGGAGCCTACCGGGCACGGCCATGGTCCGTGACAGTGTTGCCGTTGGGGAACATCAGGGAGGTGCCCACCCCCGACTTGATCGCACCTTGCGTTGACCCTGAGGAGTGGGTCGGCCAACGTCGTGACGAACCCCCCAACAACGGAGAAACCGATTGAATACGCTTCGAAGGTCGCTGGTCCTCGCGGCCAGCATGGTCCTTGTGATGTCCATGGTCGCAACGACCTCCGCCTATGCCCCCGCCGGCGACGGCGGCCCAGCTGCGGATCCCGCCACGGGCACCGCACACGACCTCTCGGCTCCGCAGATCGACAAGCAACGCGCCGCACGCGCGGAAGGCCAGGCGAAAGTGTTGAGCGGGGAGGAAACGCCCCAGGGCGACAACCGCGTGGTCAAGATCGCGAAGGGCCAGTACGTCGAGCTCGCGCGAGCCGGCGAAGACTCGATCCTGACGATCCTAGGCGAATTCGGCGACGGTCAGGCGAATTTCCATCCGGCGTCGCACGGCGATCACGGTGGCCCTGCCGGTCCGCTGCACAACGAGATTCCTGAGCCCGACCGCACCGTCGACAACACGACGATCTGGGAACAGGATTTCAGTGAGGCCTACTTCGAGGACCTCCTGTTCAGCGAAGCACCCGGCGCGATCTCGATGCGAAACTACTTCATCGAGCAGTCCTCCGGCGCTTACGCGGTGAACGGCGACGTTTCGCCGTGGGTCCAGGTCCCCGGTAATGCGGCCGCGTACGGCTCGAACTACTGCGGAGACATCGTTTGCCAGGACACGTGGCGGTTCGTGAACGACTCGGCGGACGCACTCGCCGCGTCATTTGCCAGCGTGGACGCTCTCAATGCCTACCTCGCCCCGTTCGATGTCTGGGATCGCTATGACATGAACGCCAATGGCAACTTCAACGAGCCCGATGGCTACATCGACCATTTCCAGTCGGTCCACGCCGGCGAAGGCGAGGAGACCGGCGGCGGCGCGCAGGGCACTGACGCCATCTGGAGCCATCGCTGGTACGCCTGGTTCGGCGCCAACGGTCCCGACGGAGACGGCGTCGGCGGCTTTGGGGGCCTCCGCATCGGCGACTCCGACTACTGGATCGGCGACTACACCGTCGAGCCCGAGAATGGCGGCGTCGGCGTGTTCGCGCACGAGTTCGGACACGATCTTGGCTTGCCCGACCTCTACGACACCAGCGGCAACGTTGGTGGCGCCGAGAACTCGACTGGCTTCTGGACGCTCTACAGCTCCGGTTCGTACGGTAGTTCAGGCATCGCCGCGGACGGCATCGGCACCAAGCCCGTCCACCTCGGCAACTGGGAGAAGTTCCAGCTCGGCTGGCTGAACTACGAAGTAGCGTTTGCTGGAGCCAGGTCGTCCCATCGCATTGGGCCAAGCGCCCACCTGACGAAGCAGGCACAGGGCGTGTTCATCGTGCTGCCCGACCGTGTCGTGCCGCTCGACCTTGGAGCACCATGTGACGGCTGTGGAACCTCGTACTTCTACAGCGGGTCCGGAAACGACCTGTTCCATACGATGACGAAGACCGGCGTGAGCGGCAGCGCCCTCACGGCAAAGGCTCGCTACGACATCGAGGAGGACTGGGACTACGCGTTCCTGGAGGCCTCCGCCGACGGTGGTACGACTTGGACGGAGGTCGTCAACAACCTCTCGGACAATTCCGGCGACCTTGGCGGCCTCAACCCCAACGGCACCGGTATCACTGGGCTGAGCGCGGGTTGGGTCGACCTGACGGCAACGCTGCCGGCCGGAACCAATGCGATCCGTTTCAGCTACCTGACCGACGGGGCCGTGGCGCCTCCTGGCTTCATGGTCGACAACATCGCGATCGACGGGACCCTGGTGGGAACCGCCGAAACCGACGAGGGCTGGGTCTTCGACGGCTTCCGTATCACGACCGGTGCGGAGACGCAGAGCTTCTTCAACGCCTACGTCCTGGAGAACCGCCAGTACATCGGGTATGACGACAGCCTGCGGACCGGCCCGTACAACTTCATCGATCCGACAAGCGAGACGCTCTCGAATTGGGTCGAGCATTTCGCCTACCAGGACGGCTTGCTGATCAACTACTGGAACGGCCAGTACACCGATAACAACGTCGGCGACCACCCAGGTGATGGGCTGCTGCTTCCGGTGGATGCCCATCCAGGCTTCTACCACTGGGCGGACGGCTCCCTCCTGCGACCGCGGATCGGCTCGTTCGACTCGACCTTCGGTCTGGACCCGGTGCCGCCGCTGACTGTGCACAACGGAGCATCGACGGTGACGATCCCGGGCTCGCCCGCGGCCAAGGTCTTCAGCGATGCCAACAATCCGTGGTCGGACTGCGACGAGCATGCCTGCACCGGCAGTCACGACGGCCACTACCAGCCGGGCTGGTACAGCGTGAACATCCCGAATACGGGAACCACGGTTCGGGTGAAGAGCATCAGCTCGACGGGCTTCATGCAGGTCGACATCAACAAGTAAATACTGGAGCGGGCCGGCTCATCCGACCCGCCAGTCACTGATCGAAGCCCGCCGGCGACGCCGGTGGGCTTCGTCGTGCTCGGCCTTGCGCGACCACGGCTATGCTGCCCAGCGTGAGTCGCCAGCGAATTCCCGACGAGATCCTCGCCGCGGCCCACGACCGGGCGAAGGCGCGGGCCGCTGGCGACTGGGCAGAGGCCGATCGACTCCGGGCGACGATCGAGGCGGCCGGCTGGAAGATCGTCGACCACGGGACGGACTTCGGGCTCTCTCCCGCCGCGCCACCCGACCTCGTCGATGGGACACGGACGCGCTACGGCGCGAGCCGGAATGTGCCGTCCCGGCTGGAGGAGACACCCGTTGGTCTCGCCACGGTCGTGCTCCTGGCCACGGACTGGCCTGGAGATCTCGGCCGAGCGCTCATCCCACTCCGTACGATGCAACCAGCGGGCGTCTCTGTCGTGATCGTGGCCAACGACCCGTCACCCGAACAGGCGATGGCGCTGGAGACCGTCGAGCGCGAACCATCCTCTGGACCCGCGATCGAGATCGTCTGGACAAGCGATCGCCTCGGGCACGGCGCCGCCCTCAACGCGGGGATCCGGCGCGTCAGCGGCCCGGTCGTGGTCCTCCTTGACACGAGCGTCGAGCCGACCGGGGACTTCGTCACACCGCTCGTCGCCGCGCTCGGGGATCCGAGCGTCGCGGTCGCCGGTGGATGGGGGATCGTGTCCAACGACCTGCGCCACTTCGAGGACGCCCCTGCCGGAGACGCGGATGCCATCGAGGGCTATTGCCTTGCATTTCGGCGCGCGGATGTCGCCGTATACGGCCAGCTCGACGAGCGGTTCGCCTTCTACCGGAACCTCGACATCTGGTGGAGCCTCGTGCTCCGCGACCGCGGTCCAGGTGAGCACCCCCGCCGCGCCGTGGCGCTCGATGGTCTCCCGCTGGTGCGGCACGACCATCGTGACTACACCGGCGTCCCCGAAGCAGAGCGCGACCGGCTGAGCAAGCGCAATTTCTACCGGATCATCGACCGGTTCGGCTCGCGACGCGACCTCCTCACCCGGTCCGGCTGACAAGCGTCACCCATCGCCGTGGATGCGTCGCGACGAAGGCGGCGTCCCGGGCAATTCATGGCCGGACGACCCGACGCCGGATCTGTGGTCCGGACGGTTGATCGATGACCTCCCAGCCGAGCCTCTCCAACTCGTCGCGCAGGACGTCGGCTCGAGCGTACTCGCCGGCGATCCTGGCGTTCGACCGTCGTTGCACGACGCGTCGGACATCTGCCGGCACGTCCTCGGCAGTCTCGGCCGCCGATCCCGGACGTGTCTTGCCTCCCGGGCCTGACCAGACGCGATGGAGATCGAGACCGAGGACGAGGTCCGCGTCGAGGACGAGCCACCGACGCTCCTCCGCGGGTAGCGGGGATCGCGCGATCTCGCGCACGAGGGCGAGCGCTCCCGGGAGGTCGAGGTCGTCGTCGATGGAAGCCACGAATCGGTCGTGGAATCGCTGACCACCGGGCGACAGCGGCACACCGGGTGACGCAGCGCGATCCCGCAGCGCGTATCCGGTGCCACGCCCGTGGCCGGCGGGTCCATCGGCGATCCCGACCGGTCGATCGGCGGCCTTGCCTGCCTCCAGCGGCGCCGGAGGCGCCCACGGCCCCTCCGAGGATGGGGCCCCGAGCGCTCTCAGCCGATCTCGCAGCGACTCGAGCCCCGACGCGGCCGCTGCCAGCGATCGGTCCGAGTACTCGAGCTTCCGTCCGTACTTGGACGCGAGGGTCAGGTAGCGAAAGGCCAACGGATCGATGCCTTGCTCCACGAGCTCGGTGACACGTTGGAAGTTGCCTGCCGACTTTGCCATCTTGTGCCCGTCGGCAAGGAGGAACTCGCCGTGAACCCATAGCCGCGAAGGGATCCCGCCGCCGATCGGTGCCGACTGGGCGATCTCGTCTTCATGGTGCGGGAAGACGTTGTCGATCCCGCCGGTATGGATGTCGAACTGCGCGCCGAGGTAGCGCATGGCCATCGCCGAGCATTCGAGGTGCCAGCCCGGAAAGCCGTCGCCCCAGCGCCGCGTGGGCCACTTGAGGAGGCGTCCCTCACCGGCGTGTTTCCAGAGTGCGAAGTCGGCGGGATCGCGTTTGTCCGGCTCCACGTCGCCGCGATGGCCGGCGCGGAGGTCGCCCAGGCTGTTCCCGGAAAGCTGGCCGTAGCCGGGAAACGTCGAAACGGCGTAGTAGACGTTGCCCGCTGCCGTGGCATAGGCGTGGCCCGCATCCTCGAGCGCTTCGGCCAGTCGGAGCATCTCCTCGATGTGTTCGGTCGCCCGGGGGAACGCGTGTGCGGGAAGGATGTTCACGGATGCCTCGTCGGCGTGGAAGGCGGCCTCGTATGCGGCGGCGATCTCCTCCACGCTCTTCGATTCGAGCCCTGCCTGAACGAGCATCGGATCCTGGCCGCGATCGAACCCCTCGTCGCGCAGGTGGCCGACGTCGGTCACGTTCTTGACGTGCAGCACCTCGAGGCCGTGGTACAGGAGGACCCGCCGGATCAGGTCCGCGAGCAGGAAGCTGCGCAGGTTGCCGACGTGGGCGAAACGGTAGACCGTGGGTCCGCAGGTATACATCCGGATGCGGCCGCGTTCGAGCGGCTCGACCGGCTGGATCTGCCGGGTCAGGGTGTCGCGGAGGCGCAGCATCAGCGGGGCGTCATGGCGGATGACCATCCTACCGGCGAGGCGAGGAGATGACGCTCCGGAGAGCATCGACCCGGCCCTAACGCAACGGCCCATCGGTCGTTATCGCTACAGAGGCCTCGCGGCCCGTCCATCGTTCCCCCGGCGGTGTGGACCAGCGAGGCCTCATT
>JBKKCW010000111.1:0-6030 GCA_046712485.1 Candidatus Limnocylindrales bacterium | reverse complement strand
TCGATCTTGTGGCGGTCGATCTCGATGCCGCGGCGCGCCAGCGCGTCGCCGATGTCCTTCGAGGTGATCGAGCCATAGAGCTTGCCGCCCTCTCCGACCTTGACTCCCATCGTCAGCGTCGTGCTCGCGATCCGGGTCGCGGCGATCTCCGCATCGGCGCGTTCGCGGATCCGCTTGTCCTCGCGGCTCGCGATGTCGTGCTGCCAGGCTCGGTACGCGCCACCGGCTGCCGGCACGGCCAGCTGCTTCGGGATGAGGAAGTTCGTGGCATACCCGTCGGAGACCATCCGCATCTCGCCGCTCTTACCGAGCTTGTCTACGTCCTTCGTGAGGATGACCTTCACGCGCCTCGTTCCTCCTTCGTGATCCAGGCCCGCATGCGCGGCCCGAGACCGAGCTGTCTCACCACGTCTCCGGCCCCGCCAACCAGGCCGGGCACCCGGCGGATGGTCCGCCGGACCGGGCCGGGCGTCAAGCGCCGGACCTGATCCATGTCGCGGTCGAACGCGGCTCGATCGATCCCCAGGTCATCGAGCTTCTCCGCAAGCAGGTCGTCTGGCACGCCCTCCAGGAAGAGGTCGACGGCGAGGACCACGATGACAAGGTCGTCGACACCGCCGACGATGGGCACCGCATCCGGGATGAGATCGCGCCCGACGATCAGGTAGCCCGCGGCTCCAGCGAGGAGCGCCTTGCGACTCCCGGGCATCCGCTCGTCGAGGACCAGGGCGGTGACGAGGCGGGCATACGTGGGGATGCGGGTGGCGACGGGCAGAAAGGCCAGGAGCTTGAGGGCGCGGCTGAAACCCGCGCGTCCACGCGATCCAGCGCCGTGCCTCGAACCGCTTCGCGCCATTTGCCTCGTCTCTCCTCGTTCCGGGATGCAGGAGTCTAGCAGGGCGGCGCGAAGGGCCGGCCCGGCCCTACCTGTGATTCCCGGGCACGTCGTTGATGCTGGCGTCTCGTCTGGTCATGTGCCGCATAACCGCACGTACAGACCACTACGCGGCGCCAGGCGCCCCATCGAGCGCGAGCGCTCCCCAATGCACGCTCAGCCCGGTTGGAATCGCCGACCAGTGACGCACGAATCGGCCGTGTACGCCGCGTACCGGTCCTCCGGTGTCGATATGCGCCTGTCGGCGGCAGGCGAGGCGGATGACAACGACTACTTCATGAATCGCACCGAGGACAGCCTGGTCGCCAACAGTTCCGTGCCGCACGCGTTTGGTGGCGGGCCCATGCCCCGAGCCCACCACCGGATCCGGCGCCATCCGCTCAGTCCGGCCGCCCGGGAGGACACCCACTCAGGTCCGCAGCGGGCCCGGGACATTTCCCGAGGATCCTCCCACATGCCGGCTTTGTGACCACAAGGCGCTATCTGGGGGCGAGTATGCGTGCAACCACTCCCGCTTCTGAGCTCGATCACGCGCGATCGCCCTCGGCCCGACGTCCTGAGACGCGCCGAACTGCCCCGTTAGTTCGCCCTGTGGTCATATGGCTCCGAAAGCGTTACCTCGCCCGCTCCGCCGCACCCCGCTCCTCCGCGCCCGCACAGGCCACACATCTTGACATCGAACGTCCGTTCGTTATGATGCTTGTCAAGGAGGCGCGAGTGACCAAGCACGACGCCGAACGCAAGCTCAAGATCGTCGATTTCATCGCGGCAACCCTGCGGGCGCGCGGCTACCCGCCGTCCATCCGCGAGATCGCGCGCGCCGTCGGTCTTGCGTCGACTTCCGCGGTTCACCACCATCTGCAGATCCTCGAGCGAGAGGGTTACCTGGAGCGCGGTGCGGACCAGTCACGCGCCATCAGGCTCACACCCACCGCGGCCATCCGGCTTGGGCTGACGAACGAACTCGTGCCGCAGGCCACCGCACCTGATGCCCGCGTTCTGCCGATCATCGGTGAGATCGCCGCGGGTGGTCCCATCGAGGCCTACCAGGACGCGTCGGAAACGATGGCCGTGCCGGATCTTCTCGCTCCCAGCGGAGACGCCTACGTCCTGCGGGTCCGCGGTGATTCAATGATCGAGGCCCACATCGCGGACGGCGACTTTGTCCTCATCCGCCCGCAGACGACAGCGCGGAACGGCGACATCGTTGTGGCCCAGGTGGAGGACAACGCGGTGACCTTGAAGCGGTTCTTCAAGGAAAAGGACCAGATCCGTCTCCAGCCGGCCAACCAGGCCTACCCACCGCAGTTCTACGACGATGTACGCATCCAGGGCAAATTGATCGGAGTCATCAGGCGGCTTGATTGATAGCGGCGCGCGGGGAACGCCGATTCACCGTACGGGTCTCAGGCCGAACGTGGATATCCACTGAGTCGTCCACAGTCGGCGCACACCGCTGTGAAGTTCGTGGATCGAGTGGCGCCGGGCGACTTGGTTCGTTGACCGGTCTGTAGGGCCGTCGGCCGAGAATGACGGCCCGCCTTTGGAGTCCGTCTCGCGTGATTGACCGCCTGCCGCCACAGAGTCTCGAAGCGGAGCAGTCCGTGCTCGGCGCGATCTTGATAGACCGGGACGCGGTCATCGAGGTCGCGGAATTCCTGCGGCCGGCGGACTTCTACCGGCAGGCCAACGCTCGGATCTACGCGGCGGCGCTCGAGCTCTTCGACCGACGCGAGCCGATCGATATCGTCACGGTTGCCGAGACGCTCGAGCGCAAGGAGGAGCTCGAGGCCGTCGGCGGGCGCGCGTACCTTTCCAGCCTGTCCAACGAGACTCCGACGGCTGTGCACGTCACGCAGTATGCGAGGATCGTCGAGCGCAAGGCGGTGCTGCGAAACCTGATCGCTGCGGCGGGGCGGATCGCCGGGATCGGGTACGAGGATCCGGCCGAGATCCAGGAGGCAATCGATCGTGCAGAAGCCGAGCTCTTCGCGGTCAGCCAGAAGCGGGTCGATGCGGGGTTCAGCCCGCTCAAGTCGCTCCTCCACGATGCCTACGACCGGCTGGACTATCTCCACGCCCATCGCGGCGAGATCAGCGGGGTTCGCACCGGGTTCACCGACCTCGACACGCTGACGACCGGCCTTCAGAAGAGCGACCTTGTCGTCGTCGCCGCCAGGCCCTCGGTGGGCAAGACGAGCTTTGCGCTCAACATCGCTGAACACGCGGCGGTGAAGGAACGCAAGAGCGTTGGCGTCTTCAGCCTGGAAATGAGCAAGGAACAACTTGTGCTGCGGCTGCTGTCGAGCGTCGCCAACATCGACTCGCAACGGCTCCGCAGCGGCTTTCTCGAAGAGATGGACTTCGCCCGAATCGCACCAGCAATGAACGCACTCAGCGAAGCACCCATGTACATCGACGACACGCCCAACATCTCGGCCATGGAGCTCCGGACCAAGGCCCGCCGTCTGCAGGCGGAGAGCGGGCTCGACCTCGTCATCGTGGACTACCTGCAGTTGATGCAGGCGACCACAACCAATCGCGACGCCAACCGCGTCCAGGAAGTCTCGGAGATCTCGCGCGGGCTGAAGGCGCTCGCGCGTGAGCTGTCCGTCCCAGTCATCGCGCTGTCGCAGCTGTCACGGCAGCCGGAGATGCGTGAATCAAAGGAGCCGCGGCTCTCCGACCTTCGCGAGTCGGGCGCGATCGAACAGGACGCAGACCTCGTCATGTTTCTCTGGCGCGACAAGGAACGCGGCGCCGACGATCAGGAGCAGGACGGCGAGGTCGTCAGGCTCAAGCTCGCCAAACATCGCAACGGCCCCACCGGCGAGATCGAGCTCTGGTTCAAGAAGAAGCAGACACGCTTCGTCAGTTACGCCGCCGAGAGATACGCCACCGAGGCCTGACCGTCTACCATCCTCGTGGTAGTGTCTATGCCATGCGAACTACCGTCGACAGTGCCGGGCGCTTGGTTATCCCGCGTTCCATCAGAAGTCGCATCGGACTTCTTGAAGGAGGGGAGGTTGAGGTGGAGCTCGACGGCGCGGGTGTCCGCGTCGAGCCTGTCGTCGGGCGCGAGCTCCGAGAAGAGGACGGCCTGTTATTCATCCCGTCGGCGGGTACACCAATCGATACCGCGGCCGTGCGCGAGTTGGTCGATGCCGACCGGCACGGCCGCTGACGCACAGCACGCCGTCCTGCTCGATACCAGCGCGGCGATCGCCCTTGTCGTCGAGGATCACGAGGCACACACCGCGATGGTGGCCGCGGTCCGCGGTCGCACCCTAGGTCTTGCCGGTCACGCGTGGTTCGAGACCTACTCCGTTCTCACGAGGCTACCGGGCGGGCTGCGTCGCTCGCCGGCCGATGTCATCCGCGTGCTGACTCGCAACTTTCCGGAGTCCGCCTTCCTCGACGAGCGCGCATCCGCCGATCTGGGCGGGGAGCTTGCCCGGCTCGGCCTCTCGGGTGGGGCAGTCTACGACGCGCTCGTTGGTGCGGCCGCGAGACAGCATCGGCGCCCGCTTGTTTCCGGCGACGCGCGAGCGCGGGCCGTCTACGAGGCGATTGGCGTTGAGCTCGAACTGATCACATCGCCATAGCCGCTCACGGCCTGGCGTTGCTGGCTACTCGGACTCGTCGGGGAGTAGCGGCCGCAAGGAGAACGTGTAGAACTTCCCGTCGTCAGGGCCGACCACGGTCAGACCCTGGAACCCGCCCTCGAAAGGCTCGATCCCGAGCGCCTCGACGTCGTCCGTGGTCATCACGCGGGCGGGCAGCTGAAAGGCCCCCGGAACGGCACTCGGAACGAAGTCGGCGGGCGCGATGCTCGGCCACGGCCAGGGCTTGGCGTCGGGCGCGCCCGGCTGGCCCTCGAGCAGGATCCCGCGGTAGCGCTCGGGCACGTACTCGGCGGTCGGGAAGGCACCACCCGCGTCGATGTCGACCAAGCGGTCGCGCAGCTGCGCGAAGGCGGCGCGGGCTGCAGCATCCGGATCGTTGTCCATCTCGAGGCCAAGCGCGTAAATCGACACCGTCTTGTTGAGCCCACCGGCGTTGACTGTGAACACCGCCGTTGCGGCGTCCGCGACGAGGTCGTTCCGATACTCCGGTCGTGCGATGCCGAGTCCGTGTTGGCCGAGCGCGGCAGTCAACAGGTCCTGCACCTGATCTTCGGTGAGTTTTGCCGCCCGGAACGATGGCATCGGGACGACCGAGCCGACCGGCTCGAGCGGGGCGAGCATCGGATTGCGGAACACAATGGTGCCGTCGCCATAGAGGGTGAAGTGCGGCGTCTGGGTCGCGAGGAATGCCGGCATCACGAAGCCGCCACCCTCCTCGAAGCGCAGGACGACGTCGGTGGGTCCTGTCGGGTACTCGATGGTCCCAAAGTCGGGAGTCTCGGCCGGGGCTTCGCTCGCAGCGCCAGAAACACGCGGCGACTCTCGAGCGGTGTCGCCGCCGGATCCAGGACTGCACGCAGCCAGTAGCACCAGAGCGATGGCAAGTACGAAGGTTCGCGACATGGTCAACACGGCTACCGGGACGCGGCGGGCAGTCGATCGGTTCCGGCCCTTCCATTATTGGGGGCTTTTGAGGGCTTGACGGCGCGCGTATCTTCTCCGCTATGAGTTCCGGGCGGCGCCCGGGCCGAACGAACGTACCCCCCAACATCGTACGTTCGTGGCGGGACCCGTCAGCAGCCTTGTTTCGGGCTCGACCGTCATGGCGTCCGAGCCGAGGGAGGGTCTGGATAGCGTGTACCAGGACCGTAGTCTGACCTGCCGCGATTGTGGCGAGGAGTTCGTCTTCTCCGCCGGCGAGCAGGCCTTCTTTGCGACAAAGGGTCTGACGAATGACCCGCAACGATGCCCATCCTGCCGCGCAGTCGCCAAGCGAGCTCGCGCCAACGAAGGTCCGCGCGAGTTCCATGCCGCGATCTGCGGTGCCTGCGGCGGGCAGGCCATCGTCCCGTTCGCGCCGCGCAACGATCGACCGGTGTACTGCAGCTCCTGCTTCGACAAGGTGCGGGCAGGCACGCTGACTGGTGTCCCGGCAGGGGCCTGACCCGACAACCCACCCGCTCGAATCCCCTGAGCAGCCACGAGGCCGGCCGTCATTGGGCCGGCCTC
>JBKKCW010000110.1:0-11832 GCA_046712485.1 Candidatus Limnocylindrales bacterium | reverse complement strand
CCTGCAGCTGGAGCGCGCCCAACCCGATCCGACCGGCCCGACCGCGGAAGCGGCTGCGGAAGAACTCGGGCATCGCCTCGTGGAGGTCGAGGATGACGGGCACGCCCGCCAGGCGGACCGGTAGTGCCGCGAAGACAAGGAAGTCGGGCAGCGTATGGACCTGGACGAGGCCGTAGCGACGCCGCCGATGGGCGCCGGTCAATGCCAGCCCGGCTCGTATGCAGAAGGCCAGGTATTCGCGGACATAGGTCCAGAGACCCGCGCCCTGGTGCCGCTGGACGTCCAACCGTCGGACCGTGACGCCTTCGAGGACCCATCGGGCGGGTCGTCCGGCCTTCGGAGGGCGAAGACGTCCACCGCTCGGCCGCTCGCCACGATTGCCTCGGCCTCGCGCCGGACACGCGGATCCTCCTCGTAGTAGGAATGCGTGAGCATGGCAATCGGCCGCGGTCCGGAGGGCCTCGAGAGGGGCGTCATGAGCGTCGGGCAGCGTACCCCAACCGGCCAGGTCGACCGTGGTACGCTGCGGCCCCCATGAGTGCGACGGCCGACGCGCCATCCCATGTTCGCCGCGGCGCGATCCGTCCAGGGCCCATCGGACTCCTCCGCGAAGCGGTCGTCGAGGTCGCCCATCGACGCCGGCTCATCCGGTACCTCGTTCAGGCCGATATCCGCAAGAAGGGCGCGGATACGCTGCTGGGCAACCTCTGGTGGGTGCTCGATCCCCTCCTGCAGATGGCCGTCTACGTCGTGCTCGTGTCGGTCGTCTTCGACCGCGCGGTCCCCGACTACCCGTTGTTCATCTTTGCAGCGATCCTGCCATGGAAGTGGTTCCAGTCGACGGTCCAGGACGCAATCACATCGGTAACCGGAGCCGATCGGCTCATCCGCCAGATCCAGTTCCCCAAGCTCGTCCTGCCGGTCGCCTCCGCCGGCGCGGGGGTCGTGAACTTCATCTTTGGGCTGGTCCCCCTGGCAGCGCTCATGCTGATCCTGTATCGCGATCGACTGTCGTGGGTCGTTCTCCTCATCCCGCTGATCGCCGTCGTCCAGTTCTGCTTCAATCTCGCGGTCGCCGTCGGTCTCGCCGCCCTCAACGTCTTCTATCGCGATGTCGGCAACCTGTCCCGGCACGCGCTGCGGCTGTGGTTCTACCTCTCGCCGGGGCTTTACGCGATCGAGGACCTGCGCCGCGCCGCTGGGGCGATTCCCGTCGTCGGCGACATCCTCCTTGCCAACCCGTTCGCCATCCTGTTCACGGCGTACCGGGCGGTGATCTACGACGAGCAGCTCCCCGACTGGAGCGCCCTCATCGTCCTGCTCCTTGGATCGCTTGTCCTGTTGGCCCTGACAACGCTCCTGTTCAAACGGGCGGAGCCGTCCTTCGCCAAGGTCCTGTGACCGTGACCGCGGAGCCCGGGCCGGCCACGACCTCGGGGATCAGCCAGGCGCACCCGGACGAGCCCGCGGCCGACGCCCGCGTCGCCATCCGGGTGGACAGCGTGGGCGTGAAATACAGCCTTCGGTTCACGCGGAAGACGACGCTCCACCGGTCATTCGTCAATCTCTTCGTCCGCCAGCCGGCAGACGAGTTCTGGGCGCTCCGGGACGTCAGCTTCGACCTCGTCCACGGCGAGTCGCTGGCGGTGATCGGGCCAAACGGGGCGGGCAAGAGCACGCTGCTCCAGGTGCTGGCCGGGATCATCCTGCCGTCCGAGGGCACGGTCGAGGTCGACGGGCTGATCTCCAGCCTGCTGACGCTCGGGGCGGGGTTCGACCAGGAGCTGACCGGCCGCGAGAACATCCGGTTGGCCGGTGCGTTCCTCGGCATCCAGGGTCGAGAGATGGCGGAACGAACCCCCGGGATCATCGAGTTCGCCGACCTCGGGCCATTCATCGACGCCCCGATCCGGACGTACTCGTCGGGCATGCGGGCACGCCTGGGGTTCTCGATCGCGACCTCGGTCGATCCGGACATCCTCCTGCTCGACGAGGTCCTCGCCACCGGCGACGAGGTGTTCCGTGCCAAGTCCAAAGCCCGCGTGCTGGACCTCGTCCGCCAGGCGAAGGGCGTTGTCTTCGTCACGCACGACATGAACTGGGTGGTGGAGTTCTGCAACCGGGCCATCCTCCTGCAGAAGGGCCGGATCGTTGCCGAGGGCGACCCGGCCGAGGTGGTGGCCATGCACAAGGAACATTCGCGCCAGGCAAAGGCCGAGCGGGAGGCCGCCATCGCCCGTGCGCTCGAATCGGCGGGCAGCGGTGCGCTCCCACCTGACGCGGCCGCGGGCAAGCTGCTCGACGGCTGACCGGCCGCCCGATGCATGCGAGCCGCAGCAGCCGCGACGGACCGCTCCGCGTCCTGACCATCGCCCGCTGGTATCCATCACACGATTCGCGCGGCCGCGGCTCGTTTGTCGCCGACCTTGTGGCCGCGACGGCCAACGCCGGCGTCGAGGCACGCGTCGTGTCATTCGATCGTGTCCTGATCCGCGGCCGGATCGAGCGGCGCGACGCGGACAGGCTGCCGGCACGTGCGGCGTTCGATCGTGTGGCGACGCCGGACGCGCTCTTCGCGACGCCGGTCTCGTATGGGGCGCCCGGCGTGCCCGTTGCGCGGGTGCCGGTCGTGCGCCGCCCTGGCACCGACGATGTGGGGGCGCTCGTGGAGGATCACGTCGATGCGCTCGAGCCGTTCGTCCGGCGACTCGTCGGGGCCTGGCGGCCCGCCGGCCTGCATGCCCACACAGGTCTGCCCGACGGCGTTGCAGCCGTGACCATCGGGCGGGAGCTGGGGATCCCGGTCGTCGTCTCCGAGCACGCGAGCACGATCGGCGCCGACCTCGCGGATCAAGCTGCACGCGACCACTACCGCGTGCTGTTCGAGCCTGATGTCCGGTTGCTGGCGGTGAGCCCGTCGCTTGCCGACCGCATCGCGCGCGGGGCGGGTGTGCCGGCGGTCGGGATCGGGATTCTGCCCGATCCGGTCGACGTCGCAGCGTTTGGCGCGGCTGATCCAGCGCGACGCAACCCCCACGAGCTGCTCTGGGTGGGATCACTTGGCGAGCACAAGGGGATCGACGTCCTCCTCGGGGCCTTCGCGTTGGTTCGCGCCCGGCGCCCCAGGGTTCAGCTGCGGCTCGTCGGGGACGAGCGGGCGGCCGGGGAACGCGCGCGGTGGGAGGCGCTTGCTGCAACGCTCGGCGTCGACACCGCGGTGACGTTCGAGGGCTGGCTGGATCGGGCCGGCGTCGCGGCGGCCCTGGCGCGGGCTGGAGTCTTCGTCCACCCAAGCCCGTCCGAGACGTTCGGCGTCGCTGCCGCGGAGGCCATCCTCACCGGTTTGCCCGTGGTCAGCCGCCGATCGGGGGGTGTGCCGTGGATCGTGGAACGTTCGGGCGGCTATGGCCGCGTTGCCGATGACGCGACACCGGCCTCGTTCGCCGCCGCCATCGAGTCGGTCATGGCAGGTGGGTTACCCGTCGATGCGGCGTCGGCCAGGGAACGCCTGACGGCGTCATTCGGCGCGGCCGCGGTGGCGCGCCAGGCCGTCGAGCTGTACCGGAACGCGACGCTCGCGGCGCCCCAGCCCACGGGCACCGGCGCGGCAAGCCATGCCGACACGTCGGCGGGCAGGGTAACACCCAGCCCGCTTCCCCGGGTCGTGCTGGCGACCGGCCGCGAAGGGGCGCGCCGCCTCGTGGCCCAGCTGCCGGCAGACCTCCAGCGGCGGCTCGTCCTCGTGCTGCCGGCGCACGTCGGCGAGCCTGAAGACCCAGCCGCGACGACGGCCCCTGTGGCGCGGATCGTCGAAGCAGCGCCGGTCCCAACACCCAAGCCACGACCACGCGGCCGAAGCCCGCTGGCGCGTCTCCGGCGGGCGATCTTCCGGCCAGCGCCAACGTCGGACGACCGCCTGCTCGAGGCGATCACCGCGGCCGCCCGGATCACAGACGGTCGCCGCCCCATCGACGTGGTCGCCATCGACGCGCCAGCCGTCATGGTCGTGGAGCGACTCGGGCCCGCCACGGCGCGTTTGGCGCCCGGCTCGCTCCGCTGGCTTGCCGACCGCTGGGATGCCGAGGTGCACGGGTCCCACGCCGGCTGAGCGGGTCCCGACCGGGCTGACCGGTGTGCCACCATGACGACGATGTCCTATGACCCGCGCGACCACTGGTCGCGGCTCCATGCGCGCGGCGACCTCTCGAGCGTAGGGCAGTCCGGTCTGCCTGCCGACCTGAACTCGTGGCTCTACCGCGCGCTCGAGCGGCGGGTCCGCTGGTTCATCCGACGCCACCACGCCCTCGACGGCGTGACGTCCGCCTTCGATGTGGGGTCCGGCACCGGCTACTGGGTCCGGGTCTGGCACGAGCTCGGGGTACGTCGCGTTGACGGCTGCGATCTCGTGCCGGCTGCCGTCGCCCAGCTGGAAGGGGCCTTTGCCGCTCGCGGCGACCGGTTCTACAGCGCCGACATCGGAGCGATGGATTCGGGCCTGCCGGCCGACCGGTATGGGCTCGTTTCGGTGATGAATGTCCTGCTCCACCTCACCGACGACGCCGCATTCGAACGCGCACTCGGCAATCTCGCCGCACTCGTCGCGCCGGGTGGCCGCTTGATCCTGGTCGAACCAATCCTCCTGGACGCGACGTATGAACGGCCGGCAACGCCGACGCAGACCTCGCGCGCCCGAGCGTGGGCCGCCTATCGCAACCCACTGCTCGCTGCGGGTCTCGAGCTCGTCGAGCTGCGTGGCGCCGTCGCCATGGCCAACAATCCGATCGAGGGCGGGTCGCGTGCCGCGTACGACCGCTACCTTCGATGGTGGCGATGGGTCGCTCGCCGCGCCAAAACGTCGCCCGGGAGCATCCGGTGGATCGGCCCGCTCATGCTCGCCATAGACCGGATCGTCCTGGCGTTTGGCGCGGCACCGTCGAGCAAGATCGTCCTGTTCCGCAGACCAGATCGCTACGCTGCCGATGCGCCGCCAGCGGGAGCCAGCCGCGCGACAAGCTCGAGGTAGGGCATCACCGCGGTTTCCCAGTTGTAGCGCTCCCGGGTCACGGTGAGGCATCGTTCGCGCATCGCCGCATACGCGTCGGCCGGCTGCTCGATGACGTCACGCAGGGCACGAGCGAGGTCATCGGGGTCCGCAGGGTCGGCGATCGAGCCCAGGGCATCGGCCTCGACGATCCCGCGCATGACGTCCAAGTCGCGCCCGATCACGACCGGCGTTCCGGCGGCGAGGCTCTCCCAGAACTTGTTGGGCGTCGAGAGGCGCTGGTTGAGCGAGTTCGCCGCCACCGCGATGATCGAAACGTCCGCCGACGATGCCCAGGCGCGGACGTCGTCCGGATGGACGGGGGGGAGCACGACGTGCCGTCCCTCGAACCGGGCCTCGTGCGATTTGGCGGCCAGTGCCTCCGCCCACTGTGAATTGACGGCGGCGCCGAGCATGACAAGGGCGGCGTCACGCAGCCGGACGACGGCCTCGGCGGCGACCTCGAGCCCCCGTTCGCGCCCGAGCTTGCCCAGGAACAGCACGATCCGGCGCTCCTTGGGCAGCCCGCCGGCTTCACGGATGAGGTCGGGGCGGTGTGCGGGATGTACCCAGCGCGGCTGACAGTTGAGGAGGATCGTCGGTCGCTCCCGGAAGGGCCAGAGCGCGTGGCAATAGTCGGCCAGGGCTTCGTTGATGGTCACGACCGCGTGGGCGCGGCGAACCCAGCTGGCTTCCTTGCGGCGATAGCGCGCGAGCACCGGCCCGGGCACGTTCTGGTAGTTGTTCGAGTCGAGGATGGCGTCGATCACGTCGTACACCACGAGGCCTCGCCGGCCGGCCCCGCGCGCATCGCGCGCCAGGTCGAGCGCGACCGGCAGTGACAGGATCCCGAACGCGTGGTACAGGTCCGCCGGTGCCAGCTCACGACGGAGCGTGCGCCACCACGCGCGGACATGGATCGGCCAGAGGGCGACCTTCAACGCCTTGTCGGCGTTGAGGGCGAGGATCTGGAGCAACCTGGTCGGCGGGCTCGGGGGCGGCGGTTGGCCGACCCACCGTCGAAGCGGGCCGCTCGGGACGTACCGGCGAGTCCTGATGGACCCATCCCCCTCATCGCGGGGCAGACCATGGCCGGCCACCGCCGAGATCTCAACGTCCCAGCCCGCCTCCGCGAGGCTGCGAGCCACGCGCAGGGCTCGCGAGTATGGCGCGGCCGTGTTCGCAACCAGGAGGACCGCGCGGCGGCGGCGTGCGTCGGAAACGGCCGGTGAGGGCTTTGCGGCCCGTGCGAGCGGCGTCGCGGGGACCTTCGTCACCAGGGCCGACCGGTCAGCCGGCCGTACTCCTCGAGCAACGCCTGGACCTGGGTCTCCCAGTTGTACGTGTCGTGGGCGGCAGCGAGTGCCCGGGCACGCCACGCGGAGCGCTCCTCGGGCGGCGCCTCGACGATCGTGCGGATGGCGGCTGCGATCGCATCGACGTCGGCGGGGTCGACCGAGATGCCGCAACCGGTCTCGCGCGCGATCGGCCCCATCCCCGGGTGGTCCGAGCAGACCGTTGGCACGCCGGCCGCCATCGCCTCGAGGAACTTGTTGGGCGGCGAGAGGTAGTTGTTGAGGGGGGCGTGCTGGAACAGCACGCCGACCACGTCCGCCGAGGCCACCCATTCGAGCAGCTCCGTTGGCGGAACGGCGGGCAGAACGTGGATCCGGCCGAGGTTCTCGGGCCGCTCGGCTGCCGCCCGGAATTCCGCCTCGAGCGCTCCGTACCCCATGACGACGAGGACGCTGCCGGGCACCTGACGGATCGCCGCCATGAGCTGCTCCACGCCCCGCCCCATGGAGAAGCCGCCCTGGTAGAGGACGACCCGTGTCTCCGGGTCCAGGCCGAGCCGATCGTGGAACCGACGCGGTTGCGGGGCCGGGGAGGAAAACCGGTACGAGCAGTTCATCACGACGACTGGCCTTGCCACGCCAAACCGGCGCGCAAGCTCCTCGGCGTACGGCTCATTGACCGTGAAGACCCGGTCGGCGGCGCGGGCCCAGCCACGTTCCAGCCGGGTGAGCACCGCCTTGATCGGGCCATGCAGACGGGCGAGGTTGGCGGCCACCATGTAGATGTCGCGCGAGTCGTATACGACCTTCGCCCTGTGCCGCTTGCCGAGCGCCAGCGCGACCGAGATGCCCATGTACGCCATGCCGTGATAGATGTCCGCGGCCGGAGCGGCGGCAAGCGCCTGGCGGCGATGACTCCGGATCATGAGGAAGATCCGGCCACGCCTGATGTAGTCGCGGATGCGACTCGGGAGTCCCGTTCCGCGCGGTCGCCGGCTCGGGTGCGCCCAGCCGGGCGCGGTATCGTCGTCAGCGACGGGAGCGGACGTGGTCTCCGATGCCGCGGCCGTCGTCGAGTGTGTGCCGGGGCCGGTCGACGGCCGAGCGGGACGAGCGGTGATCCTGAGCAACCGCAGGATCGGCAAGGTCACGGACCGGAGGGGCAGGCCGTCGATCGCCGGCGTCTCGATCCGCAGGATCGGATAGCCGACCTCGTGGACTTCGCGCCGTTCGAGACCAGGCTTCCAGCGGGCGAGAACGGTCACGTCGTGACCACGCTCGTGGAGCGTTCGGGCCAGCCGATAGGTCCTCGAATCGAACTCCCCGGTGGACGGCAGGACGACCACGCAGCGCTGGGGCACGATCTCGGCTGGCACGGCCGCGAGTGTAGCGGACGACCCCGCGCCGGACGCGGTGCGCGGCGCGGTCGCGCTGCCTGAATGCTATGGTTCCGGACGCATCAGCGCCTTCCTGGATTCACTGGAGCCTGCGACCCGTGCACCTGTTTCTGCTCGGTGCCGGCCATGTCGGACTGGTAACCGCGGTCGGCTTCGCGCGGCTTGGTCATCGAGTGACCGTGGCCGACCTCAACGCCGACCGGATCGCGGCAGCCAACGACGGCCGCGCACCGATCTTCGAGCCCGGCCTGACGGACGCGATCGCGCGCGGGCTCGCCGATGGCGCCCTGACGTTCACGACCGAGCTCGATCCGCCACCAGACACGACGTTCACGTTCGTGTGCGTGAACACGCCGACCGGCCCCGATGGTCCGCTCTCGACGAAGTTCGTGGAGGCGGCGATTGAGCAGCTGCTGGGCCGCGTCGGGCCCGAGCACACGATCGTCATCCGCTCGACCCTCCCGCTCGACGGGCCGGCCCGTATCGCCGAGCTCGCCTCCGGTCGTCCCGACCGGGCCGCGATCGTCACGAACCCCGAGTTCATGCGCGAGGGACAGGCCCTCGAGGATTTCGATCGGCCCAACCGGGTGGTGACTGGCTGGCTCGAGCCACGCGATGTCCCGGCTGCAAAGGCCGTGCTCGATCTCTATGAGCCGCTCGGGGCCCCGTCGCTCGTCGCCGACGCGCGGTCCGTGGCGTTGATCAAGCTCGGGTCGAACGTGTTCCTCGGGATGAAGATCTCGTTCGCAAACGAGCTCGCGAGGGTCGCCGACGCCACGGGCGCCGATATCGAGGAAGTCATCGCGGGCATCGGCCTCGACACGCGGATCGGGACGGCATTCCTGCGCCCCGGACCCGGGGTCGGTGGCTCGTGTCTGCCGGAGCAGGCGGTCGCGATCGCCCTGGAGACCGCCGCCCTCGATATCGAGGCACCGCTGCTGTCCTCGATCCATCGGTCGAATGCCGTCCACCAGCGCCAGATCGTGGCGCGCATCGAGCGGCTGCTCGGCGGCAAGGGCTCGCTCAGCGGCCGACGGATCGGCTTGCTCGGCCTGGCGTTCAAGGCCAACACGGACGACGTCCGCGAATCGCCGGCGCTCGCACTCGCCGCGAACCTCCGTGCCGCCGGGGCCGACGTACTGGCGCACGATCCGCGAGCGGAGGCACGGGCACGCCTGGCCGACCCACTGCTCGATGTCGCGGCCACGGCCGTCGAGGCGGCGCGCGAGGCGGATGCCGTCGTCGTCGCCACCGAATGGGCCGACTACGGCGAGCTGGACTGGAACGCGATCGCTGCGGCAATGCGCGGGACGCTCGTCTACGACACCCGTTCCGTGGTCGACGTCGACGCCGCCGAGGGCGCGGGCTTGACCGTCGTCCGCCTCGGTCGCCCGACCGCCGTCGAGGCCACGGTCGACACGACCGCGTAGGCCCGCCGCACTCCCGCTGCCCCGCCGCACTCCCGCCCGCGGGTATCACACCTGAATGGGCACCTCGCGCGACAACGCGTCGTACAGCTCGACGAGGTGGGCCGACTCGGTCTCCCAGTTCCAGCGCTCGTGCGCGGCGCGCAGACAGCGAGCCCGCAGCGCGTCGCGCTCGGCAGCGTTGAGGTGCACGATCGAGCGAATCGCCCTTGCCACCGAAGCAGGGTCGGCCGGGTCACAGACGGCGCCGAGCGGCCCGTCGGGATCGTCGAGCACGATCCGGCGCATCTCGCGGAAGTCGCTGACCACCACCGGCAGTCCGGCCGCGAGTGACTCGAACAGCTTGTTCGGGCTCGACAGTCGATGGTTGAGCGTGCTTGCCTGGATCGCCATGACGCCGACGTCCGCTGAGGCGACCCACAGCAGCAGGACACTCGGCGGTACGGCCTCGAGCACGTGGATCCGCCGACCGTACCTCGGATCCTCGGCCATCTCCCGGAGGACGCCCTCCTGGCTGCCGTAGCCGAGATAGACCGCGTGCACGCGCTCCATGCCAGGCTCGAGCAGTGATGCAGCGAGCTCCTCCAGACCACGGTGCAGGAAGAACGCGCCGTGGTAGAGCGCGATGGGGGCATCCGCGGGCAGCCCGGTGGCGTCGCGGATGAGGTCCGGGCGCACCGCCGGCGCCTCCCACCGGGCGGGCGTGTTGTACACGACAACAACGCGCTTGATCCCGAAGCGCGGGCCGAGAATCTCGCCGAGCGAGCGATTGACCGTCACGAGCGCCGTCACACGCCTGGCCTGGCGACGTTCGAACCAGCGCAGGACGGCCTTGCCCCACCACGTTCGGTTGACGTTGGTCCCCGAGTCCATGAACGACTCGTGGCTGTCGTAGACGAGCAGCCCGCCGTGCAGGCGCTGGGCACGCACAGCGGCTGGAAAGGCCGTCAGGTCATGACCGTGATAGACGTCGGCGGGGGGTGCGGCGGCGGCGGCGGCATTGTTCCAGCCGAGCACGCCGAAGCGCCAGCGGATCAACCAGTCGAGCGTCGAATCGTGCTTGACCGGGTGTAGCCCGCCCGAGACGGCCATGAACGGCAGCCGGACCAGCGAGGCGATCGCCACCAGGATCGCCACGCCGACGAAGGCGATCGATCGGGCCCAGCCCGCCGGGCCGCGCATGAGATGGTGCAGGAACCGGCGGCGGACCAGGCCATACATCCGCCACGGCCGGCGATAGCGGTAGACCCACGTCCGCCACTTGTGCGGGATCGGGACGAGGACGATGTCGAAGCCATCGCGCTCGTGGTGGGTGATCTCGCGCTCGTCCGGCGCGTGCCGGCCCATGATCGTGACGCGATGCCCGGCCGTGACGAGCGTCGCCGCCTCGCGCAGCACGCGCGAGTCCCGGGTGACGTCGTTGTAGACGAACATCACGACGCGGAGCGTGCGAGGGGGCTGAGTCGTCTCGACGATCTCCCTTGGGCGATCGGCGGGCGCCGTCGGCGTGGAGTTCAGGGCGGGCGCCGTCGGCGTGGAGTTCAGGGCGGGCGCCGACGGCGTGGAGTTCAGGGCGGGCGTCGAGGGCGTGGGGTCCAGGGCAGGCGTCGAGGGTGTCGTGGACGTCATCGGCCGGCGTCCAGTGCGCCGGATATCGCCTCGGCGGCGCCGGCAGGCTCGAGGTCGAAGGTGGCCGCCCGGGCTTGGGCGAGACCGACGGCGCGATCGACGGGCGCGAGGATCGCGAGCTCGCGGGCGGCGCGGTCAGCATCCAACCCGACGACGACCATCCGCCCCTCAGATGCGGAAACGGCCTCCACCCACTCGGTCGTGTCGCGCAGCACGAGGCACGGGACCCGGAGCCAGCCCGCCTCACGCTGCACGCCGCCCGAGTCCGTGAGTACGGCGGCGGCATGCATTTGAAGCGTGAGTGAGGTGCGATATCCCTGGGGCTCGATTACCAGGACGTTCTCAGCGAGAGCGATGTTCGCCCGCTCGAGCGCGCCTCTCGTGCCGGGATGGATGGCCAGGATGACCGGTCGCTCGGGCGTGGCGACTCGCGCCAGGAGGGAGGCCCAGGTCCGCATGGCGTTGAGCTCGCGGTTCGCGGCTCGGTGGACGGTCGCGAAGAGGTACCCGCCCGGATGGAGCTGGATCCCCGCGAGCGCGGCCGACAGGTTGCGTCCGACCTCGTGGAGGGCTCCGACCTCGACCACCTCGCGACCGACCCGCGCCGCCAGGTCCTGCATCAGATCGCCGACGAGCGTGACGCCATCGGTCATCCCCTCCGCGCGCAGGTTCTCGACCGCGGTTGGGGTCGGTGCGAAGAGCCACGTCGACAGGTGATCGGCCACCAGCCTGTTGATCTCCTCGGGCATCCGCCGGTCGAAGCTCCGCAGGCCGGCCTCGACATGTGCCACAGGGAGGTTCAGCTTTGCGGCCGCGAGCGCCCCGGCCAGGGTCGAGTTCGTGTCGCCGTACACGAGCACAGCATCCGGCCGGCGATCGACGAGGATCGGCTCGAGTCCCGCCAGCATCGTCGCTGTCTGCTCAGCGTGCGATCCGCCGCCAACACCGAAGACGTGATCGGGCGCGGCGAGGTTCAGCTCCCGAAAGAACGCACCCGCGAGCGAATCGTCGTAGTGCTGTCCAGTGTCGACCAGGATCTCATC
>JBKKCW010000109.1:0-4436 GCA_046712485.1 Candidatus Limnocylindrales bacterium | reverse complement strand
GCGCGACGGTGGCCGGGGCAGAAAGCGTCCGACGCAGGTTGTCGATCATCTTCCAGCGCCCGATCGCCGGCAACGAACCCCGGCTTCTGCGCCCCGCGGAGTCGCGCGCAATACCGAGTATCCAGGGTAGCAGCTGCCAGTCGCCCCGAGCCCAGCGGTGCTGGCGTGCGGCAGACTCGAGATAGTGCGACGGGTACTCGTCGAAGAGCTCGATGTCGGTGACGAGACCAGCGCGCGCGAAGATGCCCTCGAACAGGTCGTGGCTCAGTAGCGAGTTCTCGGGTGTCCGGTCGGCCATCGCCGCTTCGAACGCGTCGATGTCGTAGATCCCCTTGCCGGTGTAGCTGCCCTCGCCGACCAGGTCCTGGTAGACGTCGGAGATCGCCGACGCGTACGGGTCGATCCCCGCCGCGCCCGAATAGACCCGCTGGAACACGGTCGCCTCGTGCTCGGCGGGCAGGGTGGAGGTGATCCGTGGCTGAAGGATCCCGTACCCACGGGCAACCCGGCCGCCGGCCTCATCGAACCGTGCCCGGTTGAGCGGGTGGGCAATCGTCCCGACCAGGCGCGCGACGGCGCCCCGGGGAACGCGGGTGTCCGAATCGAGCGTGACGACGTAGCGGACGTCGGCCGGCGGCGTCGACCATTCGGCACCGGTCGTCAGGATGTCGGTCGTGGTCGAACCCCTGAGAAGCGCGTTGACCTCCTGGAGCTTGCCGCGCTTGCGTTCCCACCCCATCCAGACGCCCTCGGCCTCGTTGTAGCGCCGCCTGCGATGGAACAGCAGGAAACGCGCCCCGCCGCCCGGTGCCTCGCCATACCGGACGTTGAGGCGCTCGATCTCGGAGACGGCAGCGGCGAGCAGGTCGTCGTCGCCTTCGACGTGCTCGTTCGGAGCGTCGAGCCAGTCCGACAGGAGGGCGAACCGAAGGTCGCCCTCCGGGTTGGCCAAATAGTGGATCTCCAACGCGGCCACCCGCGCCTCGACGTCCTCGCGGCTGCCGAGCAACGTCGGGACGACGACGAGCGTCCGGAGCTCCGAGGGCACACCATCGACGAGCTCCAGACGGGGAAGGGTCCGTGGCCCGAGCAACCTCGAGACCGCCCGGTTCACGAGCGCCACGGCGAGGTCGGACGCTGGGCCGAGGCCGAGTACCGCCAGCAGGATGACGATCGCTGCTGCGCCCGGTGGCGACAGAATGACCGGCACGGCGATGACCAGGGCAGTCACGAGCGCGATACTGCCGAGATAGGCGGGCGTCGCTGCCTTCAAATAGGCGCGTCTGAGCCGGCTCAGCCTCGGCAGCCGAACGTGGAGCGCCCGCTCGAGCTCCGGTCTCCCGTCCGAGATCAGGAACCAACCCGGTTCGTGCAGTGCGGTTGTGTCGGCCGAGGGCGACCCGCCCTGGGTCATCGCAACGGCCGTGCGGGCGACCTCGACCTCGGTCCGGCCGGAGCTCTTGGCGAGCTCCTCGATCGCATGCCGGTACCGGTCGCGCGTGGCGAAGTCCATCCCGCCAAATGCACTCGTCGCCCGCAGGGTCGCGTCCACGAGGCTCACGCTCTCGACGAACTGCGCCCAGTCGAACCAGGAGATCAGGCGCATGCTCGTGATCACATTCCGGACGGTCACGTTCATCGCGGCCTGGCGCTGGTGCTCCAGCCGGACGGTTTCCTCGGCAGTCGTCCCCTCGGTGGCCAGGAGGTCCTCGAGTCGCGCCATCGCGGGGGTCACGGCCGGGTCCTGATCGCGGAGACGCTGGAACAGCTGGACCTTGGCGGCCGTGGGCAATGACAGCCGATTGAGCCGGCGCAGGGCAGCGTCGGCACGCTCGGGCCGTTCGGTTCCCAGGCCCAGCAGGTCGTCGGCAAGCTCGTCGGCCGCCTGGCGTGCAGCGCGACTGCGCACGATCTGTTCGGCAAGCCGTCGGAGGTTCTCGACGAGCAGGAACCGGAGCGTGATCGCGACCGCCCACAGCTCCCCGAGCGTGAGCGGTTCGACCCGCTGGTAGGCGACGACGAGCCGGCGGAGGCTTTCCGGATCGAACCGGCTGTCCGTGTGCGCGACGTACGCCCAGGTCAGGCCGAGGACCCGCGGATACCCCTCGAGGTGGCCGTCCGCAAGCTTCGGCAACTCGTTGTAGTAGTCGCTCGGCAGGTCGTCGCGGACCTCGCGCAGCTGCTCCTCGACGACGTGAAAGTTGTCGACCAGCCACTCGGCCGCCGGCGTGATCGATCGCTCGTCCTTGATCGCCTGGGCGAGCACCCGGTAGGCACGCAGCAGCACCCGCCCGTTGTCCGCAACCCGTGGCCGGATCGCGTGCCCGGCACCCGGTTTCCGGGTGGTCCGCTGGGCGGCCGCGAGTGACTCGCCGTGTTGTTCCAGCCGCTCCACACTGAACAGCTCGGCGACGATCGGTTCGGTGTCGTCAGCCTGGCTGAGGGCTGGACTCGAGATGCTGATTCGGCCACTCCCCTGGGCTGTGGAGGCTCGGAGCGCCGATCATAGCCCGGCACGGCGGCAAGGCAGTGGCCCCCGGACCGTGCGCCCGACGATCGAGGGCGGGACGGCGCCCTCCATCGCTCCGCCGGCGGCGTCAGAAGCCTCGGGCGGCCAGCCGTGGCGCCAACCGGCGTGCGGCTCGCGCCCGGTGCGAGATCCTGTGCTTCTCGGCGGGACTCCACAGCCCGAGCGTCCGGCCGCCGGGTGGCTCGGAGAGCGGCTCGAAAATCGGGTCGTAACCAAAACCACCGGTTCCGCGCGGTTCGGTGGCGATCCTGCCCCGGCACGTCCCGCGGGCCAAGATCAGCGGCAACCCTCCTCGCGGGCCAGCCGTATCGGGCAACGCGAGAGCCAGGACGCAGACGTAGCGAGCGCCGCGGCGCTCCGGTGCGAGACCCTCGAGTGCGTCGAGGAGCTTCGCGTTGTTCGCGGCGTCGGTGGCGTGCTCGCCGGCGTAGCGCCGCGTGCGGACTCCAGGTGCGCCCCCAAGGGCGTCCACCTCCAGGCCCGAGTCGTCGGCAACCGTCGGGAGGCCCGAGACCCGCGCACCAGAGCGGGCCTTGATCGCCGCGTTTGCCTCGAACGTGGCACCGTCCTCAACGGGTTCGTCGGCGATCCCCAGTTCGTCGAGCGACAACAGGTCCGTCCCGTGGAGGTCGAGCAGCTCGAGCAGCTCTCGGAGCTTGTGCACGGAGTGGGTGGCGACGAGCAGCCGCCGGCGCGTCACCGCCGGACGGTGGCGAGGACCGCCGCCTGCGCGTCGAACAGGCTGGCCAGCCCGGCGTCTGCCAGGTCGAGCAGCTGCACCGCGGCCGCGCGGTCGAACGGCTTCCCTTCGGCCGTGCCCTGCAGCTCGACATAGGCTCCCGCGTCCGTGCCGACGACGTTGAAGTCCACGTCTGCGCGCGAATCCTCCGAGTAATCGAGGTCGAGATACGGCAGCCCGTTGACAAGCCCGACCGACACGGCGGCGACCTTGGCCACGAGGTGTCGCTCCATGCCAAACGTGATGAGCGCAGCGGCGAGCGCGACGTAGCCGCCGGTGATCGACGCCGTGCGGGTGCCACCGTCCGCCTGGAGCACGTCGCAGTCGACCGTGATCGTCCGCTCGCCGAGCCGCGACAGATCCACGACGCCCCGGAGCGAGCGACCGATCAACCGCTGGATCTCGTGGGTCCGTCCGCCGATGCGCCCCTTGACCGATTCCCGATCGGTCCGTTCGGAGGTGGCTCGCGGCAACATCGAGTACTCCGCGGTGACCCACCCAGTCCCCTTGCCGCGAAGGTGCGGCGGCACCCGGTCCACGATCGTGGCCGCGCACAGAACCTCGGTGTCCCCGACGCGGATCCGGCACGAGCCCTCGGCCCATTTCTGGACCCCGAGCGCGAAGCTGACGGGCCGCAGATCCCGTGCGCCGCGTCCGTCGGCGCGGACGGTTGGCGGCCGGTTCCCGATCGTCATGTGGCTCTCTCCTCAGCCTTGGCAGCATCCCACAGCGCGTCGAGCGCCGTGAAGTCGAGGTCGCGGAGGGCCACGCCCTGTGTGGCCGCAGCCCGTTCGACGCTTGCAAACCGGCGGCGGAACTTGTCGTTCGCGGCCCGCACGGCGGCCTCCGCCTCGATCCCGCGCCGTCGCGCGACATTGACGAGGACCAGGAGCAGGTCGCCGAATTCCTCGCTGCGCTCGGCATCGCTGGCGGCGCGCCGCAGCTCGTCGGCCTCTTCGGCGACCTTGTCGAGCACGCCCTCGATCGTCGGCCAGTCGTAGCCGAGGTTCGCGGCGCGCTCCTGCATCTCCTGGCTGGCGGCAAGGGCAGGCATGGATGGGCTGATGCCATCGAGCGCGCTCCGGGGAAGGGCGTCACCGCCGAGCTCGTGGGCCTCGGCTGCGCGCTCCTCGGCCTTGATCCGCTCCCACTGGCGGTTCACGTCCG
>JBKKCW010000108.1:0-7497 GCA_046712485.1 Candidatus Limnocylindrales bacterium | reverse complement strand
GACCGAGACACCGTCGGCGTCGCGCGCCGAGGCCAGCGCGAACTCGGCCGCGACGATTGCCGCGACTCGGTCGGCCTCACCGGCCTTGACCGCCTCGATCAGGTCTTCCGCTGTCGACATCGCAGCTCCTCCGGCGATCGGTCTCGGTCGCCAGTATCCCCGACCCGCCGCCAGATGCGGCGCGGGCATATCCTCGGACGCTACTCTGACCGGTGACCGGAGGCGAGAGGAGTGCGATGCGACTCGAGAACAAAGTCACCATCATCACCGGCGGCGGCAGCGGAATGGGACGCGTGGCCGCCCAGCTGTTCGGTGCGCAGGGTGCCAGGGTCGTCGTCGCGGAATACAACGAAGCGGCGGGGGCCGAGACGGCCGAGCTCGTCCGGGACGCGGGTGGCGAGGCGACATTCGTGCGCACCGATGTCTCGACCGAGGCGGACGCGAAGGCGATGGTCGATCACGCGATCGCGACCTACGGAAGGCTCGACTGCCTCTACAACAACGCCGGGGTCATGCCCGAGGCGGATCACTCCGTCGTCGATACCGACACCGCCACATGGGACGCAGTCATGGCCGTGAACGTCCGTGGTGTCTTCCTCGGCTGCAAGTACGGCATCCCCGCAATGATCGAGAGCGGTGGCGGTTCGATCATCAACATCGCGAGCTTTGTGGCGATCGTCGGGTGCAGCGTCCCGCAGGACGCCTATACCGCCTCCAAGGGCGCCGTCCTGTCGCTGACCCGCAGCCTCGCGGTCCAGTTCGGTCCGAGAGGCGTCCGGACGAACGCCATCTGCCCTGGCCCGGTGGAAACGCCGATGCTGATGGACTGGCTGCTCAAGGATGAGGCGGCGAAGAGGCTCCGGTTGGCCCGCAACCCGACCGGTCGCTTCGGCAAGCCCGAAGAGATCGTCCAGATGGCGATCTATCTCGCGTCGGACGAGTCGCGCTGGACGAACGGCGCGTCGCTGGTCATCGACGGTGGCATCACTGTCAACTACTTCTGAGGGACGGGAGCGACATGACGGACGGACTGCCGGACGCGCCGACCGGGCGCGTGGCGATCGGCATCGACGTTGGTGGCAGCGGGATCAAGGCCGCGGTCGTCGATATCGACGCGGGTCGGTTCATCTCCGAGCGGCTGCGCGTCGCAACGCCGAACCCCGCGACCCCTGACGTGGTGATCGCCTCAATCGGCCGCCTCACGCGACGTCTGGCAAAGGCGAGCCGTCTCGGGACGGGGACGCCGGTCGGCGTCGGCCTTCCCGGCGTGACCCTCGACAACACCCTCAAGTCGGCGGCAAACATCGACGCCGGCTGGATCGATTTCCCCGTCGTCGAGCGAATGCGCAAGGCAACGGCGCGACCAGTGTCCATCGTCAACGACGCGGACGCGGCGGGGATCGCGGAGATGCGCTTCGGCGTGGGGCGGGGCCAACCCGGCGTGGTCATCTTTCTGACCCTCGGGACCGGCGTCGGATCGGGCGTGTTCGTGGATGGGATCCTCGTCCCGAACACCGAGTTCGGGCAGATGGAGATCCGCGGTCGACCGGCGGAGCGCCGTTCCGCAGCGGCGGCCCGAACCCGGCGCGGGTTGTCCTGGAAGGCGTGGTCGCAGGATCTCGACGAGCACCTCCATCGGATCGATGAGCTCATGTGGCCCAACCTGCTGATCCTGGGCGGTGGTGTCAGCAAGAACCCGGACAAGTTCATCCCCCGCCTGACCGTCCGCTGTCCGGTGGTGCCCGCCCAGTTGCGGAACGACGCGGGCATCATCGGCGCCGCAATCGTTGCGGTCGCGGGCGCCCCGGCCGGGTCGACTACGGGATTGTCGATCGCGACGCCGCCCGCGATCCGAGGCGATCCGAGGACGTGACGGTCCGTTGTACGGGGACGGCATCGAGCTGATCATGGTAGCGGGCGCTCGATCGCTCCCGCCGATCCGCCGGCGGTGACCGGGATGCGCCCCCCGATAATGGGCGCGCCATGACGCTGCCGCCATTCGACTTTGTCCTGACCGAGCAGCTCGAGTTCATCCTCGGGCTCGGCGGGGCGGTTGCGGCGGCGCTCGTCGGGGGCGCGGTCGCCATCCGGCTACGCCAGCCCGCGATCGTGGGGTACCTGCTTGCGGGCGTCCTGATCGGCCCGTTCACGCCCGGTTTCGTCGGCGACGTCGAGCAGATCTCGGCGCTCGCCGATGTCGGTGTGGTGCTCCTGCTGTTCGCCCTCGGGGTCGAGTTCCCGTTGCGGGAGCTCCGAGTTGTCGCGCGCGTGGCCCTGCCGGGTGGCATCGTCCAGATCGCCCTGATCGTTGCCGCCGGCATGGCGGTCATGGTCGGGCTGGGCTCGGGCTGGGGCGGTGCCTTCGTCATCGGTGCCTGCCTGTCCATCTCGTCGACCCTGGTCGTCCTGAAATCTCTGATCGACAGCGGTGAGATCGACAGCCTCCACGGGCGCACGGCCATCGGCTGGTCGATCGTCCAGGACGTCGCGACCATCGTGTTCATCGTCGCGTTGCCGTCGCTTACCGGCGGCGACGCCTTGGTGCCGCTCGGCCTCGCGCTCGTCAAGGCGGCGATCTTCCTCGTCCTTGCCTATGTCCTCGGGACGCGCCTCCTCCCTCTCCTGTTCGGGTATGTTGCCCGCTCCGGGTCGAGCGAGCTCTTCCTGCTCGTGGTCTTTGCGACTCCCCTCCTGACCGCGTTCGTGTCGAGCGCGGTCTTTGGCCTGTCACTCGCCCTTGGCGCGTTCGTCGGCGGCGTCGTGGTATCGGAGTCGGACCTGTCCCACCAGGCCGCCGCCGAGGTGACGCCGTTCCGTGACCTGTTTGCCGTCCTGTTCTTCGTGTCCGTGGGGATGCTTGTCGACCCGACGGCGCTCGTCGAGGAGCTCCCGCTGATCGGGCTGCTCGTCGCCATCGCGGTCGTGGGCAAAGGCGGTCTCGTCGTCCTGCTCGGCCGCGCCGCCGGCTTGCCGGTGCGCTCAGCGCTCCTGCTCGGCGGGACGCTGGCCCAGGTCGGCGAGTTCAGCTTCATCCTCGCGGAGGATGCGCGAGGCCTCGGGATCCTCGATCCGCGTTCCTACAACCTGATCCTGGGGACGGCCGTGGTCAGCATCCTCCTGACGTCGGGCGTCCGCGAGGTCGCTGCGCGGCTGGCCATGCGGGCCGAACATCTGGCGGATCGCGTCAGCGTGTCGCCTGCGCCCTCGCCAGCAGTGGAGGAGCCGCGGGAGAGCGGTGTCGTCGCTCCGGGCGAGGCGGCGGTCGCGCGCGCGCCGGCGCGAATGGGGGCGGGCGGCCGGTGGCGCACGGAGCGAGCGATCGATCCGGCCGACGAGTCGCGCCGCCCGACGGTCGTGGTCCTGGGCGCCGGGCGCGTCGGTCAGGTCATCGCCAACGCTGTGCGCACGCGTGGGTTCCGCTGCGTGATCGTCGATCGCGACGCGCGCAAGCTCGCCGCCGTCGAGCGGTTGGGCACCGTCAACATCTTCGGCGACGCGGCCAACCCGGAGATCCTCAAGCGGCTCGACCTCGAGCGGGCGCGCATCCTGATCATCGCCATCGGCGACCCACTGACTGCGCGGCTGGCGTCTGAGCGTGCGCTGCGGATCAACCCGAGGTTGTCCATTGCGGCCCGCGCCCGCGGGCGCCGCGAGGTCGATGGTCTCCGCCAGATGGGTGTGCGGCGACTTGCCGATCCGGAGGCCGAAGCCGCCTTCGAGCTCGCTCGCCACGCGCTCCAGCGGATGGGCGTGTCAGGCCCGGAGCTCAGCGGCATCGTGGTCGGCCTGCGCCGCGACGTGTACGGCCACGACCGCGACTGACCGGGTCCGGATGGTTGCGCCGCCGGGTGTCGCGGCGGCCCCGGCGTATCATCCGGGACACTCACCCAGCGCGTTGGACCACCCGTTTGAGAGGCCCCGCCATGACCACCCCGACCGCGAGCCCCGCGGCAACCACGACCCGCATGATCATCGGCGGCGAGTCCGTCGATGCCCTCAGCGGCCAGACCTTCGACGTCGTCAACCCGGCGACCGGATCGGTCATCGCCACCGTGCCGCTGGGTGGCCGCGACGACGTCGATCGGGCCGTCGCAGCGGCCCAGAAGGCGTTTGATGACCGCAAGGGCTGGGCCAGCTGGGCCGCCGGCAAGCGAGGCCGCACCCTGTCCAAGCTCGCGGCGCTGATCAAGGAGCACAGCGAGGAGCTGTCGGGGCTCGAGAGCCGCAACGTGGGCAAGCCGATCACGTCGGCCCGTGGCGAGGTGATCGGGACGAGCCTCGTCTTCGACTACTACGCGGGCGCGGCGAACAAGATCTTTGGCCAGACCATCCCGGTTTCGAAGCCGGGCCTGAACCTGACCCTGCGCGAGCCAATCGGGGTTGTCGGGCTGATCGTGCCGTGGAACTTCCCGCTGTACATGGCCTCGTGGAAGGTGGCGCCCGCACTTGCAGCCGGCAACACGGCAATCCTCAAGCCCGCGAGCTACTCCCCGTTGAGCGCGATCCGGCTCGGCGAGCTGGCACTCGAGGCGGGCATCCCGGCCGGTGTCCTCAACGTCGTGACGGGCCCGGGCGGGACCGCCGGCGCATCGATCGCCGCCCATCCGGGGATCGGCAAGGTGGCCTTCACCGGGGAGACGACGACCGGACAGGAGATCATGCGGCTGGCGTCAGCCAACGTGAAGAAAATCTCGCTCGAGCTCGGTGGCAAGAGCCCCAACATCGTCTTTGCCGACGCCGACATCGAGAAGTTCGCGCGCGAATCGCCGTATTCGGTGTTCGACAACGCCGGCCAGGACTGCTGCGCGCGGAGCCGGATCCTCGTCGAGCGCTCGGTCCATGATCGGGTGGTCGAGCTGTTCAGCGAGGCAACCCGGAACGTCAGGGTCGGCGATCCGGCCGACGACGCGACCGAGATGGGCTGCCTGGTCAGCCAGAAGCAGCGCGACCGGGTCCGCGACTATATCGAGATCGGACGTGCCGAAGGCGCCTCGGTGGTCGTCGGCGGCGAGGCGCCCGACGATCCGGGCCTGGCCGCCGGCGCGTACCTGATGCCGACTGTCTTCGATGGCGTGTCGAACGACATGCGGATCGCCCGCGAGGAGATCTTCGGCCCCGTGGTCTCGATCATCCCGTTCGACACGGAGGAGGAGGCGCTGCGCCTCGCCAACGCCACCCCGTACGGGTTGTCCGGCTCGATCTGGAGTCGCGACATCGGCAAGGCGTTGCGGGCGGCCAAGGCGCTCCAGGCAGGGGTCATCAGCGTGAACTCGAACAGCTCGGTCCACCAGGAGGCCCCGTTCGGCGGCTACAAGATGTCCGGGATCGGCCGCGAGCTCGGGATGGCCGCGCTCGACCTCTACACCGAGACCAAGAACGTCTTCATTGACCTGAGCTAGGGTCGCGACACGGTGGACGCCTCCCGCGGGTTCGAAGTCGAGCCTCGCCCGGTTGGGGCCGTCGACGGTGCGACCGCCCCCCAGCCATGGAACGAGTCGTCGCGACGCGGGCCCTCCCTGCGACCGGCCGTGGCGTGGCTCGCCTTGCTGGTCTCGGTCGTGTCCGTGGCCGGGATCGGGCGCCTCGTCGGCAGCGGGCCAGAGCAGGCGGTGGCCGAGCTCGTCGGTGCGCCCCTCGTTGCCACCTTGCCCGGTGGTGCGCCGGCACGGGCGCCGATGCCCGAGATCATCGTGCTCTCGAGCCCGGCCGTCGCGAACGCAACGATCACATCTCGCGAGCTCACGATCCGCGGCTACCTCGCAGGCGGCACCGGGACGATCCAGGTGACCCTCGAGGCACGCGGCAACCGAATCATCGACGCGGCGACGATCGACCCGGCGCTTGTCTTCGCGGAGCGGCCGGCGGTCGGTCAGCACGCCCAGTTCGAGACACGCTTCGGTCTGCCAAACCCACGACCAAACGGACGGATGATCGTCCAGGTCGCGCTGCTCGACGACGAGGGCCAGGTCGTCGACGTGGTCCGGCGCCCCATCCGGGTTGGACCGCTGCTCGAGGGTGCCGCAGGCGCCTGACCCTCCGCGACCGGACCGCGGGGGGACGGCCCCGCTCCGCCGCCGCTTCGGGCCGGGTTACCCCTCGTCCCGCTGCCGCCCGGGTGGGTCCAGGGCTGGGTGTCGCCGGGCGACCCAGTCGTGCAGCGCCCAGTGCGAGGTCGTGAAGGCGATCCTCTCCCACGGGATCTCGCCCGGGTGGAATGCCCGGATCTCGAGCGCCTCCGGGTTCAATCGAGCTTCGCCGCCGACGACCCGCGATTCGAGCGCGAGAACGACCACGGCCGCCTCGAGACGCGAGTAGAGCCCGATGATCTCGCCCGGCTCGACGACAAGGCCCGTCTCTTCGAGCGTTTCGCGGATCGCGGCCTCTGTCACGGTCTCGTCGACTTCCAGAAAGCCGCCGGGCTGAGCCCACCAACCCCGCCCGGGTTCTATGCCGCGCCGCAAGAGGATGACCTCGCCTGCATCGGTGACCGGGATCGTCGTCACGACGAGGCGCGGATTGACGTAGGACACGAACCCGCACGACGAACACGACAGGCGGTGGCGCTCGTCGCCCTCCACAGCGCCGAACGTAAGCGGGCTCGCGCAGCGGGTGCAGTACTGGAGCGATGACGCCATCCACCGCGGCACGCCACCGCCCGACGGGATGCCGGTGGATCGCCCGTCGGGGCCACGATCCGTCACGCCGCGATCCGTCACGCCACGATGACGAGGATCGACGCGCCGACGAGCGCCACCAGGCCGACGAGACTGACCATGACCCAGGCGAGCCGAAAGGCGCCTTTCGTCCGGTCGACCGGCATCCAGGCCCACGCCGAGCGCCAGATCCGCAGGATCGCGTCGGCGGTAGTCGCGATCAGCAACGGTGCGGCGATGATCGCGCACACCTTGACGAGCGGGCTACCGAGCGGTGCTCCGAGCTCGAGCGCCGTGATGGCGATGGCGCCGCAGATGAGGACGACGACGCTCAGGCTGATGTACTGCCGCTGGAGAGGCGTCGGTGCCGCCTCCGGCACGGACCGGGGCGGCAGCCCTTGAAGGCTCGGGGGGAGCGTGGGGGCGACCCGGCCCCTCGTGACCGGGGGACGCGGCCCCTGCCTGTCGAGGACGGGCATGCCAGGTTCCCAGCGCTCGTCGTCCATGCGCCCGAGTGTAGCGACGAGCCCGGTTTCAGACGGAGCGGGTCTCTGTCGCGGCGAGGTCGTCGACCGCGACCGAACAGGTCGGGCACCACCAGCGCGTCTCGAGCGGCGTGCCGCATAGCTCGTGATGGAGCGGTTCGGGCCGGTCAGAGCGGCGCGCACCCCAGTCAGCCAGCAGCCGGAGCGTCGACGCGAGGTCGTGGCCTTCCGCGGGCAGCGCGTACGACATCCGCGGTGGCCGCTGCTGGTAGGGCGTGGCCACCACGCTCCGCTCGCGCGCGAGGCGGCGCAGCCGGTCGGCGAGGATGTTCGGGGCGATCGCCGGAAGCGCTTCGGCC